>DAIUCB010000046.1:0-13832 GCA_036846385.1 Bacillota bacterium
AATATGAAATTTTAAAAATTTTTTATAAAAAAAGCTAAACTAATGTAAAAATGATACGATATATGTAATGTGAAAGTAAAAAATATTTTTCGCACAGGCGCCGAGTGAAAAATATTAAATAAAAAAAATATAAGGGAAGGATCCCGAAAACAATTACATGGAGGTAATTATATGAGAATTCAACACAATCTTAACGCAATGAATTCATTGAGACAATTAGGAGCAAACAATACACAAACAGGTAAAAACTTAGAAAAATTATCATCAGGATACAAAATAAACAGAGCAGGTGATAATGCTGCAGGATTGGCTATATCAGAAAAAATGAGAGGTCAAATCAACGGTCTTGAACAAGCTCAACAAAATGCTAATGATGGTATTTCATTAATTCAGACTGCTGAAGGCGGTTTGAATGAAACTCACTCAATCCTTCAAAAAATGAGAACTATAGCAGTTCAATCAGCAAACGGTACATATCAGGATGATGTAGACAGATCTAACTTAAATAAAGAAGTGACTGCACTTAAGTCAGAAATAGACAGAATTTCTTCTTCTACTCACTTCAACAAAATCAATCTGTTGGATGGTAATTTAGGCGGATATAAAGCTACGCTTACAGCGGGAACAAGTGGTATAACTTCTATCAGCGCTAAAGGCGGTGCATTGACAACTACTGATGATATAGGATTTACAGCTACTGCCGGTGGATTAACTGTTACTACAATAGGTACTACTACAGTAGGCGCTATTACAGGAGTTACATTCTCAGCTATTGCTTCAGCTACATCAAACGGAGTGTATACTATTAAAGCTACAGTAGATAGCACTGCTACAGTTGCTAACAAAGAAAAATTTGAAGGCTTAGAAATTACAGTTGCAGTTGGAAGCACTGGTATTGCAGCGTCAGGCGCTGTAGGTTTAGATATCACTGCAGCAAGCAAGGGTCTTACTTTCCAAATTGGTGCTAACGGCTCTGATGATCAACAAGTGTCCTTGGTTGTTGGTGATTTAAGCTCAAAAGGTTTGAATGTCAATGATATAAGTGTTGCTACTCAGGATTCAGCTAATGCTGCTATAGCAACAATTGACAATGCTATCAACACAGTATCAGGAACAAGAGCTGATCTTGGAGCGTTACAGAACAGATTAGAGCACACAGTTAACAACTTAGGCGTAACTAACGAAAACTTAACTGCTGCTGAATCTCGTATCAGAGACGTTGATATGGCTAAGGAAATGATGGAATATACTAAGAACAATATTCTTTCTCAGGCTGCACAGGCTATGCTTGCTCAAGCTAATCAGCAACCACAAGGCGTATTGCAGCTGTTACAGTAATAAAAAAACATTAAAAAGCAAAACAGTAATTAAATATAAGGCACAGTATAAAAGCTGTGCCCTTATTTTTCAAATTTATATGGAAACGTTACAATTATATAAAAGTATGAAAAATTCTTATTAAAAACATCAAAATATTAAAAAAAGTTATTATTTTGATTAAATTTTTATTTTTCTGTGTCGATATATCTTAGTGTAATAAAAAATTAAATAATTTGACGGCGGTGAGAAACATTATAAACAAGTTGAAAAACAATAAAAACAAACGCAATAAGCTACTAACAAATATATTTTTAATAGCTTTGCCATTTATTATCACACTCTTGATTGTAATGGACATTAAAATAATGAAAAAGATCGAGGGAATTTCTTTAAACCAGATTATTTATATAATTTCATCACATTTATTATCAATCATATTGGTAATTGTGTTTTTTATATTTGTAATAAAAAGGTTAGTAAACAGAAAGAAGTATTTATTAAATAAAAACAGAGAAACAGATGGAATTGACAGTATTAGCAGGATTAGCAATATTAATAGGTTTATTAAGGAAGCAGATAGCGCACTAAGCTGCAAGCATGGAAGAAGGTTTGCATTTGCTCATTTTGATATAGATAAATTCAAGGTAATAAATGACACCTTGGGCTATAAGGCCGGAGATAATATTATAAAAGAGATAGGAATTACACTGAGCAGCATCCTTAAAGATGAACATATATACGGTAGAGGAGAAGCAGATAATTTTTTGGTATTGTTCGAATATAAAAACAATCAAATAGAGCTCCTAGAAATGATAAATAATATTTCTTTAAGTATAGAGCGGCTAATAGTGTGGGATGATTTAAATATTAAGCCGGTAATAACCACCGGCATATATTTTATTCGAGAAAATGATTCTGATATAAGAATTGCTATAGATATGGCCAGATTGGCCAAAAAAAATATTAAGGGACGATATAAAAGCGGTTATGCAATTTTTAATGAAAGGATGAGAAATTCACTTATAGAGGAAAAGAAAATTGAGGATGAGATGTTTGATGCTTTGAAAAACAATGAGTTTAAAATTTTTCTCCAGCCCAAAATCAGCCTGCTGGACGGAACGATTACAGGAGCCGAAGCATTAATCAGGTGGGAGCATCCTCATTTAGGACTCCTTAGTCCGATTAAGTTTATTCCTATATTTGAAAAAAACGGATTTATAATTAAGGTTGATATGTTCGTATTTGAACAGTTTGTATAAATTTAAGAAAATGGATTGATGATGACAGTAAAAAGGTAGTACCCATATCTGTCAATGTGTCAAGAGTTCATTTCCTTAACAGAAAGCTGGTAAATCAATATAAAAATATAATGGATAAATATAATATACCAAGGGGTTTAATAGAAATAGAAATTACGGAATCAGTTGTATTTGCCAATATGAATGAGGTTTTCTCAATTATGAGAGAATTTAAGGAAAACGGGTTTAATATATCTATGGATGATTTCGGTTCAGGCTATTCCAGCCTCGGAGTATTAAGAGAAATTCCAATTGATACTCTAAAAATGGACAAAATATTTTTAGATCATATTGAGGACAGCAATGCTCAAATTATAGCGCACAATGTTATAAATCTTGCCAAAAGTTTAAATTTAAATGTAGTTTCGGAAGGCGTAGAGAATAGAATGCAGATTGATTTTCTTAGAGATATGGGTTGTGATATGGCACAGGGCTACATTTTTTACAGACCTATGACTGTAAATGATTATGAAAAATTGATTAATAATGAAAATACAAATAAATTTAATCTCGATGACTTTACCTTTGGATGATTGGCTGATTAATTGATAAAATGTTAAAAATTTATAAAATACAGACAAATAATTAAAGAGAAAAGAGGTATATAATTATGGCATACAAATGGGATGATTCTTTAGAAACAGGAAATATTGCAATTGATGAACAGCATAAATCGCTGATAAATGCAATCAATGAGCTTCTTGAAGCATGCAGTCACGGCAAGGGGCGAGTAGAGGTACAAAAAACACTTGATTTCCTCCGTGATTATGTTATTAAACATTTCAATGATGAAGAAAAGCTTCAGCTGAAATCCAAATATCCTGAATATTCAACACATAAAAAAATGCATGAGGATTTTAAAAAGGATGTTTCCGCTATTGTTTCAGAATATGAAAGCACCGGTGCAACAATTCCTCTTGTGGCAAAGGTCAACAGCTCAATAGCCAACTGGCTGATTAAGCATATAAAAACGATGGACAAACATTTTGTACAATATATTATTAAATAGTAAAATCCTTGGATTTTAATATATATTAAAAAATCAGTAAAAAAGAGGGAAGAGTATGAATAGCTTAAAACCATTGATATCAAAAATAAAAGATATGCTAATAAAGTTTATAAATTTATTAAAACCTGCATTGAGTGAATTGAAAATAATGATTAATCAAACAAATAGCATTAAAAAGAAAATTTTTATGAATATTGTTGCCATTATATTGCTTGTAGTTATTATGATAGGTACAGTTTCTGCATTTCTGTGCTATAAGGTTACCTTTGATACCTTAGAGGGAACTATGGATAAGATTGCGGTAATGTCATCTGCTGTTGTAACTCAGAAATTGGAAATATATAAAACTATCGCAGCTGATTTAGGATTAATGTCACAGCTTTCAAGCTCTATGGTTACTCAACAGGCAAAAAATGAAATCTACAGAGAAAGAATTTTAATGCATAACCTGTCGGATATATATACAATAAACAATAAAGGTGCGTCATTGTCAAACAGTACAGGAAGAATAAACCTTGTAGGTGATACGGATTATTTTCAGGCTTCAATGAAGGGTGAAACCTATATTACAAATCCCCAGATAAGCACTCAAACTGGTCAGTTAGTTGTAATAGCTTCTGCTCCCCTGTGGAAAAACGGAGAATTTGGCTCTACTATTGAAGGTGTTGTTGTAGTTGAGGTTGACGGAAAGGTATTGTCGGATATTTCATCGTCAGTAAAGCTTGACGGAAAAAGCTTCAGCTATATAATCGATAAAGAGGGATATACAATCGGACATCCTGATTATGACAAGGTTATAAACCGTGAAAATAAAATATTAAGCAGTGAAACAGATAAAAAAAATAAACATATTGCTGAGCTTGAGAAAAAAACCCTCGAGGGACAATCTGTTTTTGGTAAATATAAATTTAACGGTGTAAATTATATTATATCCTCTGCACCTGTTGAAGGCAGCAATGGTTGGGCATTCATACTTATGGCTCCTCAATCGGAGTATTTGGGAAGTACGATATCAAGTATACTGATAACCTTGGTATTAGCTGTATTAGCAATTCTTATAGCTGTTTTTGCAGCCAGAAAAATGTCAAATACAATTGCTGATCCTATAGTTGCATGTGCAAACAGGCTTAAGCTTTTATCAGAGGGAGATTTACATACGGAGGTTCCTAAGACAGACAGCAGGGATGAGACAGGTGTCCTTCTTAAATCAATGGAGGCGACTGTCAATGAATTAAATGACGTTATAAATGATATATCCTATCATCTCGGAGCAATTGCCGAAGGTGATTATACTACTACCGTAACAAAGGATTATCTGAGGGATTTGAATCCGATAGGTAATTCAATGAAAAAAATTATTATATCCTTGAATGATTTATCCGGTCAAATAGATGAAAGTGCAGAGCAGCTTGCAAGCAGCTCCGAGCAGGTAGCAGGAGGAGCACAGGCATTATCTCAAGGTTCAACAGAGCAAGCCAGCTCAGTTGAGGAATTGGCATCCACGATAAATGAAATTGCCGAGCAAATACAGCAAACTGCCAACAATGCCGAGCATGCTAAAATGGCTACGCTGGCAGGTGCTGCCGAGGTTGAAAAAGGCAGCGCTCAGATTGTAAAAATGACTAAAGCAATGGATGAAATAAATGAAACCTCCCTGCAAATAGGAAAAATAATAAAGGTTATAGAGGATATAGCGTTCCAAACTAACATACTAGCTTTAAATGCTGCGATAGAGGCAGCGAGAGCAGGTACTGCAGGTAAGGGCTTCGCAGTTGTAGCTGATGAGGTAAGAAATTTGGCATCAAAAAGTGCTGAGGCAGCCAAAACTACAAATGAATTGATTGAAAGCTCCTTGGTGGCAGTTGAAAATGGTGCTAAAATAGCAGACGAGACTGTTGAATTGCTTAAGTTTATAGTTGAAAAGACTAAGCAAACAGTGTCTTTAGTGGATGAAATTGCAGAAGCTACAAAACAGCAAGCAGTAGGAGCATCTCAGGTTACTGCGGGAATAGAGCAAATTGCATCAGTTGTACAAACAAATTCAGCCACTGCAGAGGAAAGTGCAGCAGCCAGCGAAGAACTCAGCGGACAGGCACAAATATTAAAGAGCTTGCTGAGCGGTATTAAATTAAAGAATTCATCATATAGCGAAAGTGCTTTTTAATAGTAAATAATAATATAAAGTATCAGTGCCGCAGATAATTATAAAATCAGCGGCACTTTATTGTGAATACAGTGATTTACGGTACAATCACCAAACTTTGAATTTTTGGCAGAATTCTTGTTATGATGAACCGTTATTTATAATTGTAATAGATGAGTATTTAATATATAATATATATTAGTCTGTTTTAAGCTATTTAATAAGAGAGGATACATATGAAGCATATATTTATAATAAACCCTATTGCCGGAAGAGGTAAAAATCAAAATGAAATAATGAATAATATAAATAAGCTTTGTAAAAATGAAGAGATAATATATGAAATTTATATTACTGAATGCAAGCGGGACACTGAAAAATATATTATTGATAAATGTGAGGAAAATATACCCTATATATTTTTTGCATGCGGCGGGGACGGCACATTACACGAGGTAATAAATGCAGCATTCAGCTACAAGCATGTTATAATCGGACATATACCCTGCGGAACCGGTAACGATTTTGTTAAAAACTTCAGTAATGAAAAAAGCTTCAACGATATAGCTGCACAAATACAAGGCAGAAGTGAATATATTGACTTAATCAGGGTAAATGATAAATACGGTGCTTCAGTTTGCAATGTGGGATTAGATGCAGATGCTGCATATAATATGCATAGATTTAAAAGAATACCTTTAATTTCAGGAACGACATGTTATATACTTTCAGTATTTTATTGCTTGATAAAAAATCTTGGTAAAAATTTAATCATAGAATTTGATAATAAAGATAAAATTGAAAGTGAATTTTTACTGGGAGTTGCAGCTAACGGGCATTCCTACGGAGGAGGCTACAAATGTGCGCCTCGTGCAAAAATAAATGATGGGATTTTAGATGTTTGTCTTGTTAAAAGAATTTCAAGATTAAAAATAATCGGTTTGATGAGCAGCTACAAGGAAGGCACCCATCTGGAAAATGAAAAAATAAACGGATTTATTACATATAAAAAATGCAAAAAACTAAAAATTAAAAGTGATAAGACTCTTAATTTGTGTATTGACGGTGAAAACTATCTTTACAATGAAATAGATATAGAAATAATAAATAACGGGATTAAATTTTGGATACCTAAAGGTTCTGAAATTTTATAAAAGCATTTTTACACGAAGGGGACATAGATTCCCCTTCGAGACTGCACACATACTCTTTTTACAGGCTGTTTATCAGCTTTTTAAGCATAGGAAGCTTTTCTTTGCCAAACTTGTCAAATACTATATCTGCATCAGTTATGTTCTGTGGATTTCTGCCTCTGTTTAAATAACCCAATGCAAAGCAGCCGGCTGCCTTAGCAGCTTTTATTCCGTTCTGTGAATCCTCTATAACAATACATTCTGATGGATTCAAATTTAACTTATTACATGCTTTTAAAATAATTTCCGGATCAGGCTTTGATTTTTTTACATCATCGCCTCCTATATACATTTGAAAATATTGCTTGAGATTGAATCTTTCGAGGCAAATATCTATTTTGTGTTTATATGTTGAGGAAGCAATTATCATGGGATATTTATTTTCCTTGAAGTATTCCAGCCAGTCAATAACTCCTTCACAGAGCTTCAGCTTTGGATTGTCTGAATATATCAGCTCAGCTCCTTTAGAAAAAATATCATAAACACTTTCTAAAGGGATAGTATTTATATTAAATTCCTCGCATACACCGTTAACGGTAGCTCCGAGAGAGCAGCCCACATATTTGTCAAAATATTCAGGAGTAACCTTGGCACCTAAGTTTTTGAAAAAATTATATTCAAATTCATGATACAGGGGTTCGCTGTCTACAATAACACCATCCATGTCAAATATTATTCCTTTAATCATATCATACCTTCCTATACATTTTATTTTGTATTTAACTACTGTATTTTACGATATAACTTGACAAAAGTCAAATTACTAATCTATTATATAACAAAAGATAATAATAAAAAACATCTTGATATTTTAATACAGAATTAAGACAATAAGCGTATCATTATTTTAAAGCTATATAGGCTGCAGAGCAGCAGATAATAAATTAACTGTTTTCGGATTTTTAATAATTGAAATCGGAGGTACAATTTGTGAGAATATTAATTGTGGAAGATGAGATTAAGATAACACAAGCTCTGAAGTTTTTGTTTTCAAAGCAGAAAATAGATGTGGATATTGCCAATGACGGAGAGGAAGGCTTGATTCTTTCAGGCAAGGAGATATACGATGTTATCGTTCTGGATATTATGCTGCCCAGTGTAAACGGTATCGATATATTGAAATCAATCAGGAGCTCCGGCAACAAAACTCCGGTAATTATGCTTACCGCTAAGGACACAGTGGATGATAGAGTATTTGGTCTTGAGTCTGGCGCAGATGATTATTTGGTAAAGCCTTTTGCCACCAAGGAATTGATTGCAAGAGTAAAGGCCTTAGCCAGAAGGAAATCTTCTGAATTTATCGGCGAAATATATGAGTTTGAAAATATTAAATATGATGTCAGAAATTATATGCTGTATATTGACGGTATTGAATATAAAATTCCGTTAAAAGAGGCTATGCTTATGGAAATGTTTATTAAAAAACCAAGGCAGGTATTTACCAGAGAACAGATAATAGACAGGATATGGGGACTTGAGGCTGATATTTTGGAAAGTAATATTGAGATATATGTACATCATTTAAGAAAAAGATTGGAACCGACTAATGCTAAAATCGAAACTGTCAGAGGCGTAGGCTATATGCTCAAGGAGAAATAAGATGTTTAAAAAGCTTCATATAAAACTTACTGCATATATGGGATTAATATTAATAGTATTTATGTTTATAATTGCAATGGGAATATATAATTTTACCAGGTTTATTTTTGAGGACGGCACTAAAAAGATTATGCAGTCTGAGGCTGTTAAGATATATTCCTATAATAACGCACTTACACCGTCATTGTCATTATTTGATGATAAAAATTATCTGTACAGCATCAGTCCACGCCTTGCAATTATGGGTACAGAAAAACTGGAAGCAAGCTATATAATTTATAAATATTCTGTTAACAGAGATGTAACAGAAAATGACAAGGAAGAAATTGCTCAGTCAATTTTAGGTCTTGCCGAAAATTCTTTCCAAACAAAAAAGGACTCTTATGTTACAAGGAAAATCAAGGGAAACAATTACAGGATTTATACAAAGTATTTTAAGGATGATAAATGCCCAACCGTTGTGCAGATTTATCAAAATATGATAAATGAAGAAATAATATGGTCATTTTTAAAAACAGTTTTATTTTTGTTCGGCTTTACAGGTATGTTGATATTGCTGTGTATTAGCTATATATTTACAGGCAAGGCGCTAAAGCCTGTAAAGGAGGCATGGATCAGACAGAAGGAATTTGTTGCCGATGCATCTCATGAGCTCAGAACGCCCTTAACGGTTATTCAGACTAATCTTGATGTGGTATTGAGCAATGATGAGGGAACATTTGAAGAAAATGAAATCTGGCTTGATAATGCATATTCTGAAACCAGAGTAATGGCAAAGCTGATTGACCACCTGTTAATGCTTGCAAAAGCTGATGCCAATGAGGAAAGGCTCGATATTTCCGAAATTTCATTGACAGAAATAGTATATAATGTTTGTGCGAATATGGAAATTATTGCAAAAAATAAAAAAATTGATTTTGAATTAAAGCTTGAGGAAAATATTTTAATAAAAGGTGACTATGATAAAATCAGAAGAATGATTGTTATACTTATCGACAATGCCATAAAGTATACGGAGGTAGGTAAGGTTACAGTCAGTTTATATACTGAAAAGAATAAAAAAATATTTTCTGTAGAGGATACAGGTATAGGAATCAGTAAGGAGGATATCAAAAGGATTTATGACAGGTTTTACAGAGCTGATAAAGCACGCCACCGAGAAGGCGGAACAGGCCTTGGACTAAGTATAGCAAAATGGATAGCCGATAGTCATAAATTTACTTTAACCGTTGAAAGCACATTGAACGAGGGGAGCAGATTCACAGTCAGAATGTGACAATAGAATAACCTTCCTTTGAATAAATGCAATTTCATGCAGAATCGGTTAAGGTCATAAATATTGATGAAAAAGGATTTTCAATTATACATTTTATTAATATTATCAGTAATATATATACCTGCTGCTTACTTATATGTTGCAGCAGATTTTGTTATACGGTTTTTCAAGGGAAATATGGAAAATAAGCTAAAAGGAGATAAAAATAAATTATCTGTACTTATATATGCTTATATTTTTATCGGTGCTGCACTTTCCAAATATTTATTAATATCATCAATGTATGGACTTATGATGCTTCTTTGTCTGTATGCATATAACAGAACTAAAGAAAATATGAATTATATCAATCTTCATACCGTTAAGAAAATATTGTATATGGTTTCTCTGACAGTATTTATTGTCGGAATAGTGCAATTTTTAAATCCTCAATTCTCCATACCTGTCAAATGGGTAGATAATAAGGCTTATAGCTTAAATAAAAGAGCTTATGCAACCTTTTTTAACCCGAATGTTTTTGGATTTTATATAAATATGATTTTAGCGGCAGTCATTGTAAATATGAAAAAAATCAACAGGCTCGAGGTTTTTGTATTATTGACCGGAGTAATAAGCTTGTTTCTTACATTTTCAAGAACCTCATGGGTTTCATTGCCGGTAACACTTGTTTTATTAGGTATATTTGTAGATAAAAAATATTTTGTATATGCATTTATCATTGCAGCGGTATTAACAGGGCTGGATAAATTATTTGATATAGGACGATTGAATCCTTTAAAGGCAGCAAAGGACAGCTCAATTATATATAGATTGGAAATCTGGAAAGCTTGTATTGAAATTTTCAAGGATAATATGATTACAGGTATCGGCTTTGGAACACTATCCAAATATATAACCTCTTATTCCACTGTTGTAAAATCCAATATTGAACATTGCCATAATATTTATTTGCAGGTTTTGACTGAAACCGGAATATCAGGCTTTAGTATTTTTTTGTACATACTTTACAAGCTATTCCGAAATATAAGCTTTAAATTTAAAAATAAAAAAAATAATCACATCACTGTTACCTATTTGGCTCTAATGATAATGATTATGCTTCATAGTTTGGTTGATTCTGTTTTATTTACGCCGCAAATATTAATGATAATAAATATTATTGCAGGTACAATGACGGATTGCAATAAAAGCCTTTATATCAGCGATAAAATTGAAAATCATCAAATACTCTTCACCGGATTTATTAAAAAGAATGTAGGTTAGTGTTATAAAAATTTTTCCTTTATTACATTCCAATAATTGTAGGTTCCAGTAGAAAGCCTTTTTATAGATTTTTTGGACGTATTGAAGCTTGCCGATTTAAGACAGTTAATTTCATAAGGAACTCCGTCAGCTAAAAATGTTATATAGTAATCATCCTTATGCTCCGGCAAAACCTTAACTTCAAATTCAGGCGGTACAATAATACTGCAGTTTAAACACCTGTAAGCATTTGATATAATTGGGGACAGAGGAGTTATCTGCAATGTTTTCAGCGAAGGATATACCAAGCTTCCTCCTGCAGAAAGATTGTAGGCAGAGCTTCCCATGGGTGAGGATATGATGATTCCGTCACCGCTGATAGTTTGCAGGTGGTTTGAATCTATGAAAACATCAAGGTGAATTGTTTTCATATCTCTTCTTTTAATAACAATGTCATTTACCGCATAAATTTGATCCATGCTGCAGCCTTCTATTTTACTTTGAATCAAATTTACTTCATTGACGGTAAAGTTTCCGCTCTTATAATTATCAATAAATGTATCCATGTTTTCAGGTGTAATTTCAGGGTAAAAGCCCAGAGTCCCGGTGTTTATTCCGACAAAGGGTATATCGGAAAAGCCGCTGTCTCTTACTGCCCGGAGAAAGGCACCGTCACCGCCTATAGTAATATTAAGCTCGGCATTTTTATCAAAGCCCTCAAAGCATTCATAGCCATTTTGATTCAGCAGCTTGATGAGCTTGCTTTTTATTTCAAGAGTATAGGGCTCCAGATTTGAAGCTATATTTATAACCTTATTCATCTTTTTATCCTCTTTACATTAAATAACTTTTATATTATATTAATTATGTACCACATATGAAAAATTCAGGAGTACAGAATGTTAAATAATGATACCATTAATTATACAATACAAGAAAATGATAAAACTGTAAAGGGGATAATGAGTGAAAATTTAAATATTTCCGCCAGATTATCGAAAAGACTGGAATTATCAAATAAAATATTTTTAAACGATAAAGCTGTTAAATTGAATAAAGCTGTATTTAAAGGAGATATTCTGTCAGTAGAGTTTATAGATGAGGAGAACGAATTTGCGGCAATAAATATCCCTATTGATATTATATATGAGGATTCGGATTTGCTGGTGGTAAATAAGCCTCCCTATATAGTTGTTCATCCGACAAAATCTCATCAGGATAACACTATCGCAAACGGAGTTGCCTATTATTTCAAAATGCACGGAATACAAAAAAAGGTCAGACTTGTTAACCGTCTTGATATGAATACTTCAGGTATATTAATAATTGCTAAAAATCCATATGTACATAACGAGCTTTCTAATCAAATGAAATTAAGCAGTGTAGATAAATTTTATTATGCAATAGTTGAGGGTGTGGTAGAAAAGGAAAAAGGAACTGTTAATGAACCCATTGCAAGACTTAATCCTGATGATATAATAAGAGTTGTTTCACCCTTGGGAAAGGAATGTATAACGCATTATGAGGTACAGGGAAGATATAATAACATGACGCTGGTAAAATTAAAGCTTGAAACCGGCAGAACGCATCAAATCAGAGTGCATATGAAGCATATAGGACACCCTGTCATGGGAGATACATTGTACGGAAAAGAAAGTGAGTTAATCAGCAGGCAGGCGCTCCACTGCTTTGAAATGAAGATTATTCATCCCGGAACAGGCAGAGAGCTGATATTAAAATCGCCGCTGCCTGAGGATATGAAGCTTGGGACATGGAGGAATATATGAAAAAAAATATTTTACTGATTGCAACCGGAGGTACAATAGCATCAAAAAAAACCTCCGACGGACTGGCTCCGGGTATAACATCTGATGAGCTGATGGAATATGTTCCGGAAATTAAGGAATACTGTAATGTAGATACGATACAGATATTGAACATTGACAGCACTAATATTCAGCCGGAATATTGGATTCTGATAACGGAAGCCATAGAAAAGGTATACGATAAATATGACGGCTTTGTAATATCTCACGGTACTGATACAATGGCTTACACTGCATCTGCCCTTTCATATCTGATTCAAGGACTTGATAAACCTATCGTAATCACAGGTTCGCAAAAGCCTATAAATGCTGAGATAACAGATGCCAGAAAGAATATGCTGGACAGCTTCAGATTTGCTTCCGAGTCGGGAACCCGCGGTGTATATATTGTGTTTGACGGCAAGGCGATTATAGGCACGAGAGCCAAAAAAACAAAATCAAAAAGCTACAGTGCCTTTGAAAGCATTAATTTTCCTGTTGCCGCATTTATTGATGACTATAGAATTACTAAATATATAAGAAGTGAAGAAAATAAAAGCAGTGTTAAATTTTATAAAAGCATATATCCAAGTATATTTCTGTTAAAGCTGGCACCGGGTATGGAGCCTGATGTGCTTGACTATATAGGTGAGAAATACGAAGGTATTGTAATTGAAAGCTACGGAGTAGGGGGACTGCCATTTTTAGATAAGAGAAACTTTTTGGAAAAGCTTGGAGGTTTAACCGAAAAAGGTAAAATTATAGTTGTCGCAACTCAGGTAATGCTTGAAGGCAGTGATATGGGAGTATATGAGGTAGGAATTAAGGCATTGAAAAAATACAATGTACTGCAGGCCTATGATATGACTATTGAAGCAGCTATTACCAAGCTTATGTGGATTATGGCTGAAACAAAGGATTTTGAAGAAGTAAAGGAACGCTTTTAT
>DAIUCB010000047.1:0-13705 GCA_036846385.1 Bacillota bacterium
TCTTTTTCAGCTGTGTCATCCTTTATTGCAGAAGGGGTACTGATTTTTTCAATTGCATAGACATTTTTATCATTATTCAGACTGTTTTTATCAACATTCTCAGTATTTCCGGAAAAAGCGTTTAAGCTTTTTAATAAATTTTTCAAATCAAGCTTTTCTGTAGTTAACAATCCGAATTTCTCAACAGAAATATCTATTATAAATGATTCGGAATACAGATAACGAGGGCTTAAATCACCGCTGTTTGAATTAAGCACCATACACAATGTAACTGCTTGGATTATTGCTGCAATTACCGCAACAATTATTTTAATTTTTTTGTCAGGCACAGTAAAAATTGATGTTATTTTTTTATTAAAAACCAAAATTAAGGATATTGGCAATAAAAATAACAGTAAAGGCACTATGCCCTTTAATATTGCCCGGATTCCTTCTTCCCAAAACTGCATTGCATCGCTTGCTCCTATAAAGGAATAAAGAGATAAGAACGTTGAAAAAATTTTATAATATAAAAACTGAGCTACATAAATACAGGTTAATAAAAGAATAAATAATATAGCAATTACCTTATTTGTTTTTTCATTTGACAGTGTAGATAATAAATAGATAATCAGACCAATCGGTATAGAAAACATAGTCATAATTAAAACGCCTATATCAAAAAAGGTTTTAAAGGCTGCAATTTTAATTATTAATTCAAAATATACAATTAGAATCGGAAATAAAAATATTAGTTTGTTTTTTCTCAAAATATCAACCAAGGCTATTACCACTTTTCTCTGAATTTATCTTATAATTATTAAATGGATATACTATTCAATTTTAGACTATTGTATATTATAGTATAAATAGTCTTTTAAGCTTTTAATTTCATTTCCGTTTACGCCTACAGTTGTTTCCCCATGATAAAGAGAGCTGATTACAGATTCCTCTACGGTTTCTATCACAGCCTTAAATATATTATCAAGCTTATTGTCGTCAACCATCTTAATATCTATAATATCTGTATCGCTGTAGTGTTTTATCTTATTTGCTGTCGTAAATGATATACAAATATCGCCGCTTCCATTACCGAGATATGAACCGGTTCTGCCTAATCCGACAATCGAGCGTTTTGACACCCTTTTTAATTGTCTTTCACTGAGTGGTATATCTGTTGCAATTACAATTATTACAGAGCCCTTCTCCATATCTGATATATCAGCTTTTTCAATTTTTTCACCAACCTTTTCGCCGTTTATTATCAGGTCCCCCCTTCTACCAAAGTTTGACATGACTATTGCTCCTACTGTATATTCTATATTGTCAAGGGTTATGACTCTTGAAGATGAACCTATTCCTCCCTTTAAGCCATAGCAGCACATACCTGTTCCTGAGCCTACCGCACCCTCCTCAAATATTTCAGCTGCATTTTTTATTGCCTCATAAACATGCTCCTCTCTGACATGGAGACCCCTGATATCATTTAATCGTCCGTCATTGCATTCTGTAATAATACAATTAACAGTACCTGTTACAGCTCCGATATCATTATTTTGCTCAAGCATATATTTAATCAGACCATTCGCCGCAGTACCGACACTTAAAGTATTTGTCATAATTATAGGAGTTTCGACGGTTCCCAGCTCTTCAATCTGTATAAGTCCCATACTTTTCCCAAAGCCGTTTATCACACAGGAGGAAGCCATAACCTTTTCCTTAAATATGTTGCCTTCATGGGGCAAAATTGCAGTTACACCTGTTTTAACCTTATTTTTATTTATAGTGCAATGTCCTACTCTAACACCTTTTACATCTGTTATAAGATTATTTGGTCCTTTTTTCAGCTTACCGATAACTATTCCGCTTTCTTTATTTAATCCCATCTTATGCCTTCTTTATTTTATAATATTTCTATATATCTAACTATTTCAGTATTATTTTATTTTTGATTTGCACTTATATATCTATAATATATTATAATTTTATAATATTCATTAATGATTCATTAGAAATATATCTTTTAATATTATCTATAATTAAATTATGAATTCTGTCTTTGTTATTTTCTACGGTACCGGAGGTGTGAGGTGTCAAATAAACATTATCTAGCTTCCACAGCTCATCCTCCGCAGGCAGAGGTTCGGTTTCATATACATCTAATCCTGCATATTTAATATTGTTATTTTTTAATAGTTCGATCAAATCCTGTTGGTTAATTATACTGCCTCTTGCTATATTTATTATTGATGCATCCTTTTTCATATATTTTAAATTGCTTTTATTTAATAAGTGAAATGTATCCTCATTTAAATCTGTTGTCACTACAATATAATCGCTGACAGATAATATATAGTTTAACTTATCCTTGCCAAAATATACCTCATCAAAATACATCATTGCTTCAACCGGAGTTCTTTTATACCCTAAAACCTTAACTCCAAAGGCCTGCAGCCTTTTTGCTATTTCAGTGGCAATAGAACCTGTTCCTATAATCCCGACCGTTTGAGCACAAAGCTCAACTCTTCCTTTATAAGGCTGCCAAATATGCTTTTTCTGATTATCTAAATATCTAAGAGCATTGCAATTGGACATAAGGATTTTGCATAGCACATCCTCTGCTATAGGTATACTGTAAATGCCTCTGCCGTTAGTAAGAGTTATATTTCTGTTTTTCAAATATTTTAAATTAATATTGTCATAGCCTGCACTTAATAATTGAATCCACTTGAGTTTTGGCAGCTTTTCTAATATTTCAACCTCAACATTCGGCGCCAATCCTATTAAAACCTCCGCATCAGAGCATTCCTCCGGGGTGTGATATAGCTCAATACCTGGTAAAGCATTTTTTACATACTCAAAATATGGTTTTATTAATATTGCTTTCATACATTATACTCCTTTATTGACAGAACTTATTCTGTAGAATTATTTAAAAAAAGAACGCATATTATGCGCCCCTATTTTATATTATATTATACTAGAGACTATAAATAATATTCTTATATATTAGAATATCCAACTATTGTATAGTCATTTGGGATATCAAACCGTTTATCGGGTTTACCAATAATCCACTCTATATCAAACAATGTTGAATCAACTATTGATTCAAAGTACAGCATAACTATTCCCGTATCTATCCTACCTTCATATTCATTAATCCCATCATCTTTTCTCATTGCCAAAATAACCAGATTATCATCCAGAATAAATCTCCATGGCTGTCTGTTTAATGTAGAAGGTGCCAGTCTGGCGTAATTAAATCCATCCAGCAATCCCCTGTAGCTTAAATCATCGGCAGCTGCACAGTTTTCCCACTCCTTCATAAAGACTACATCTTCAACTCCCAATCTGTATGAAATATTATCCTCAACCTTATTAATTTCTGCCTTAGATGGGTTATATCCCATATCTGCAGCAGCATTAAACACCTTTATCTTATTGTCATCATAGCCGAGAGCAATCAGTGCGGTAAGTTTTTTATCGGAGTCAATCATCAAGCTCTTCTTAATTTCTTCACCGTCCTCAAAGGTAATCCAGCATGAATTTACTCCTAGCTCAAGTGCTTTTAGTCTTAAGCCTTCTCCGATATATCCGGTATTTTCTATATAATTGTCCTTTTTATCAGATAAAATTATAATGTAATGAGGAGCTTCAAGCATATGGTTTTTATATCCGGCTATGCCTTTTAACTGCTCAAAAACCTCTTCTTTATCCTTTATATATACATGAATATCAATATTTTTGATTAATTTTTTGCCTTTATTATCAAAATTCTTAAGCTCATTTAGAATTTCGGGGCTTACAGTTGTTTGTTTATAATTTCTGACTGATTTTATCTTTGGTATCAAAGCTTTGTAATCCATTTTGAGTCCTCTCTTACAATAAAGTAATTTTTATCTTAAAATGCAATAACAATACCGCCATCATCGGCATATACAGTGCTTAACCCGCTTGCTCTGAATATTTTTATATCCTTAAAGGGATATCTTGCTTTAATTTCATTTTTTAAGTTTTCTGCCTTTTCGATACAATTAACATGAGTAATACCCAATATCGTATCTTCAAAATCAATGTTATATTCACCGATCATATCAATCAATCTGCTAAAGGCCTTCTTTTTACCTCTTACCTGTTCCTTTAAAACAATTTTTCCTTCTCCGTCTGCACCCATGATAGGAACAATATGCAGCACATTGGCTATAATGGCTTTTAAATTGGTTATCCTGCCGTTTTTAGCCAAATTATCTAATGAATCAAGTATGAAAAGTGTTCTTAATTTTGCTATATATTTATTTGTTTTTTCAATTATATCATTTGTATTAAAATTATCATCTATCAATTGCTTTACCTTCATTGCAATCAATGTCTGACCTGCAGCTGCAGTTTTAGAATCAAATATATGTACAAAATTTTCAGGAAATTTTTCCTTCATAATATTTAATGCTAGCATTGCGCTGTTGTAGGAACCGCTTAATGGTCCTGATATTGTCACGGCAAATGTATTTTTGCATTTTTTAAATGCATTTATAAAATCTTCAGGAGATGGGCATGCAGTTCTGATGCTTTTTTTGCTGTTTTTCATTTTTCCAATCAATTCCATCATATCCAGATTTGAGTCTGTCAGTTCTTCATCATCAATTAATATTTTAAATGGTACTCTTTCCATATCCTTTGTATCTTCATTAAAATCAACGCAGCTATCCATTACTAAATTTATATCCATAAGCTTTTACTCCTACTAATTTATTTTATACTTCGCCAAAGAGTCGTGCTGAATTTCCAGTTAATTTATTATAGCAAAAATATATTTTATATTCAATGAATTATTTTACATTCCAGTATTAAAATTCCTAATAAGCTCAAGTTTTTTTATTTTTCTAAGCTTTTTTATATCTATCTCTGCTTTCAGAGCATCATTTTTTGAACTGTATTCCTTATAATACCTCAAAATAATCGGAGCTCTTCCTCTCGTATATTTAGCTCCCCTCCCCTCATTGTGAGCAGTAATTCTTTTTTCTAAATTGATGGTATACCCTGTGTAAAGAGTACCGTCTCTGCATTCAACAATATATACATAGTGCATATCCCACTCCTTAAAAATTCCTATAATATATATTACCATTTTTTTATAAAAAAAACAAAAAATTTTATATATTTCTTCTGATATATTAAACTGCCTTTTTCTGCATCATTGGACCTATTCATGTTCATTGACTTTTTTATCATTGTATAATAAAATAATTATATTACTTTCGGAGGAACTAAAAATGAAAATAGGAATTATAGGAGCTATGGAAGTTGAAGTATCTGAAATCAGAGAATCAATGGAAAATGTTTCATGTGAGGAAATTAGCGGAATAACTTATTACAAAGGTATAATAGACGGACAAGAGGTATTATTGGCGAGATCCGGGGTAGGCAAGGTTCATGCTTCAGTTTGTGCACAGACAATGATTTTAAAATATTCACCTGATGTAATAATTAATACCGGCGTTGCCGGCAGCTTAAGCTCTAAATTAGATATCGGTGATTTAGTAATTTCTGATTTTGTAGTTGAACATGATATGGATACATCGGCATTAGGAGATCCCGTCGGATTAATTTCAGGATTAAATATAATAAAAATACCTAGTTCGAAGCATGTAGCTGAAATGATCCATAATGCTGCTAAAAAAATAGAAAATACAAATGTTTTTATAGGTACTATAGCTTCAGGCGATCAATTTATATGCAATGTAAACAGAAAAAATTATATTGTCGATAATTTTGATGCGTTGTGTACTGAAATGGAGGGAGCCGCTATCGGTCATGTTTGTTATTTAAATAATGTTGACTTTTGCATAGTAAGAGCCATATCAGACAAAGCAGACGGTACCGCTCATATGGATTTCCCGTCCTTTGTCAAAATAGCAGCAAAAAAATCCTCAAAGCTTATACATGGTTATCTGAAAAGCTTATAAAACCTTATTTAATGATTATACAAGCTTACTAAATATACCCTGCTGATTATTAACGCCAATCTCCGGGGTATTTCTATTTTATATTATCCAATTACCTTTATTAATATTGTATATCTAAGACAAAATATACCATCTGTATCTAATATCTTGACATTAGTATTAAAATATATTATATTTAAAAAGCATTTTATTGTTAAAAGTTATACAAAGTTTATTAAAGTCAATTTAACTATCTCAACAATAAAATGATATTTGAAATCCTGTGTAGATTTGAATAAAACCTATTGCTGTGGTAATAATATAAATGCTAAAATCTGTAAGCAAATAGGGGGTAAATATTTAATACATAAGTTAATTCATTTATATTTTATCAGTTAAGGTAGGTAAAAATGTTTACACAGATAAAAAAGTACATAAAGGAGATTGGAAATTATGGATTTGTTATTAAGTATCATTGAAAGCATTAATGATATTATGTGGGGTTTCGCGCTTCTGTTTATACTTTGCGGCACCGGTATTTATTTTACATTTAAATTAAGATTTATTCAAATCAGAAAATTCGGTGAAAGCTTTAAAAGAGCATTCGGCGGAATTAAGTTTGGAGTTGCCGCAGGAAAGGATGGCATGAGTTCATTCCAATCACTGGCTACTGCTATTGCCGCTCAGGTCGGCACGGGGAATCTTGCCGGTGCAGCAACTGCTATTGCTTCCGGAGGTCCCGGTGCAATATTCTGGATGTGGGTCAGTGCTTTTTTCGGAATGGCTACAAATTTTGCGGAAGCTACAGCTGCACAGAAATTCAAAACAGTAGATTCTGACGGCGCTGTAATCGGCGGTCCGGCTTATTATATCCGTGCAGGAATTAAAGGACCTCTGGGCAAATTTTTAGCAACATTATTTGCTGTCTTTTTAATAGTAGCATTAGGATTTTTCGGTATAATGGTTCAGTCTAATTCAATAGGAGAATCCTTCTACAATGCTTTTAAGTTTAATCCTGTTATTGTAGGCGTTTTGCTGTCTGCTTTAGTATTGATTATTGTACTGGGGGGCGTAAAGCGAATAGCTTCTATCACAGAAAAGGTTGTACCTTTTATGGGCTTATTTTATATTATCGGTTCCTTAATAGTTCTGTTTTCTAATGTAGGAGCTACTGCAGATGCATTCAGACAAATAGTTGTCGGTGCATTCAGCCCTAAATCTGTCATGGGGGGAGCTATCGGTATTACCATTCGTGATTCGATAAGATATGGAGTTGCCAGAGGCTTGTTTTCCAATGAAGCAGGTATGGGCTCTACTCCTCACGCCCACGCCTTAGCCAGAGTTGATCATCCATGCGATCAAGGCTTGGTAGCAATTGTCGGAGTTTTTATTGATACCTTTGTTATACTGAACCTTACTGCATTCGTTGTTATTTCTTCCGGAGCAGTATCGACAGGTACTACAGGTATACTTCTTACACAGCTTGCCTTTTCATCGGTATTTAAGGGATTCGGCAATACTTTTATTGCTATATGTCTTTTCTTCTTTGCATTTACTACAATCATCGGCTGGTATTTTTTCGGCGAAACAAATGTAAAATACTTATTTGGCAATAAAGCCGTTAAAGTCTATGCTATTATAGTAGGATTGTTTATAGTGCTGGGTTCAGCATTAAAGGTTGAACTTGTGTGGGCAATGGCGGACCTTTTTAACGGTTTAATGGTTATACCAAATCTAATCGGTCTTCTGGCAATAAGCGGGGTTATTGTTGCATTGACAAAAGAACATGATCAATTAAAAATGAAAAAGTAAACGATAATTATAAAAATCCGATAAAAAAACAAACCGGAAAATATTTTAAGCTATAAAATATTTTCCGGTTTTTAATTGTTATTTTACAATAACGGTGATAAGAGTCTTGAAACTGATTCCTTGAATTTAATCAATATTCCTCTTTCCAAATATAGCTCTCTGGTAAGCTCGAGAGAAAAATTTAAATCTTCAAAGAAGGTTTCTTTAAGTATATTTGCAATTTTAGTATCATATATAACTGCATTGCATTCAAAATTCAACTTAAAGCTTCTAAAATCAAAATTAGCTGTTCCGACAGAGGATACTACTCCGTCTACTACCAAGGTTTTAGCATGCAGAAAACCATTTTCATATGTATATACCTTTACTCCATATTGAAGCAGCTCTCCGCAATACCAATAGGTTGCCCAATATACAAAGGGGTGGTCGGGCTTGCAGGGAATCATAATCCTTACATCTACTCCTGATGAGGCTGCTATTTTCAAAGCCTCAAGCACGCTTGCATCCGGTACAAAATAAGGGGTTTGAATACAAATACTATCCTTTGCCGAATTTATCATTTTAACATAATTTCTTTTTATCGCTTCATCTACTCTGTCAGGACCGCTGCTGATAATTTGCATGCCGACATTTCCACTGTTTCCCGAGTCAGGAAAGTATTTGGGTCTATACATCATATCCTCCTTTGTTGCATGCCCCCAATCAAGAAAAAATCTTGTTTGTAAATCTATAACTGCATCTCCTGTAATCTTGATATGTGTATCTCTCCAATAGCCGATTTCCTTGTTTAAACCGATATATTCATCTCCTACGTTAAATCCGCCGATAAAGCCAATTTCACCGTCTATTACAACTATTTTTCTGTGATTTCGGTAGTTGATTTTAAAGTTGAAAAACGGCAGGCTGCTTGAAAAAAAGGCCGCAACCTTTACACCTGCTTCTTTGAGCCTGATAATTGTTTCCTTTGGTATAAACCTGCCTCCCAGTGAGTCATACAGAAGTCTGACTTCAACGCCCTCCTCAGCCTTCTTGGCAAGCAGATTTAACATTCGGTTACCTATATTATCATTTTTTATTATATAATATTCAACATGAATATGATTTTTAGCTTTTTCCATACATTGAAACAATTCATAAAATTTTTCTTTTCCGTCGGTAAAGATCTCGACATCATTATTTTGCGTATAGGATGATTTATTCGAGAATAAATTCATTTTAATCATATTCTTATATGCTTCTACTTTTTTGTCATTGAATACAAGTGCCCCGGAATTGAACAGTTCCTCTTGAAACTTAATATAATCTCCAAATGTCTTTTTAGCATATATTTTCATTGTAAAAAGCTTTTTCCTGCTGAAATTTTGAGAGAGCAGCAAATACAAAATAAAACCGACACCGGGAAATACTAACAGCACCAAAACCCAAGCCAAGGTAGCTGTCGGGTCCTTTCGCTCTAAAAATATTATTACCAGTGCCAAAATTATATTTATAAAATAAAATACGGAAATCGAACTCATAAAGTTCATAAAATTGATCATATTTCCCCCATAAGTCATATTATTAGATTATTTCAAAGATATTATAGCAGATAATGCTTATTATTGCAAATATTATGAAAATTATCAGCTATATATTGATGACAAATTCAGGATTAAATTAAAAAGGATTTATTTCTGAAAATTAAGAAATAAATCCTTTTAAATTATGCTGAAAATCCGTAGCCAGCTAATATTCTTCTTACATACAGCTTAAATACTCTTTTTATTTTCAACCGCGGCCTTAATCAAATGCTTAAATAAAGGATGACTTCTTGTCGGTCTTGATTTAAGCTCCGGATGAAACTGAGCTCCCACGAACCAAGGATGATCCTTAAGCTCAACTATTTCCACCAACTTATTATCAGGTGACAATCCGGATATAATGAGACCATTTTCTTCACATATTTCCCTGAATTCATTATTGAATTCATATCTGTGCCTATGTCTTTCAGATATCAGCTCTTCACCTTCATAAGCAGCTTTTGCCTTTGTACCATCCACCAGCTTGCAGGGATAACAGCCTAATCTCATTGTTCCGCCTTTGTTTTCAACATATTTTTGATCATTCATAAGGTCGATCATCGGATGCTTGGTTATTTCATTAAATTCTGAGCTGTCGGCATCGCTGAAGCCCAGCACACCTCTTGCAAAATCAACAACTGCCATTTGCATACCAAGGCAAATACCCAGAAATGGCTTGTTGTTTTCACGTGCATATCTTGCTGCAAGCATCTTACCTTCTATGCCTCTGTCTCCAAAGCCTCCCGGAATAAGAATACCGTCACAATCCTTGAGAATTTCATTATAATTATCCTTATTGACCTCCTCAGATTGAATCCATTTTATATCTACCTCGGCAGAATTGGCAATACCTCCGTGCTTTAAAGCTTCAGCAACCGATAAATATGCATCCTTTAATTCTACATATTTACCTACAAGGGCAATTTTAACGAAGTACTTCGGATTTTTCGACCTCTGAACCATTTCAATCCATTCAGTCAGGTCAGGTTCTTCACAATTTATTTTGAAGTGTTCGCAAACCAGTCTTGCAAGACCTTCCTTTTCCAACATTAATGGTATATCATACAGAGAATCGGCATCTGCATTTTGAATTACACTCCCCTTGTCAACATTGCAGAACAAAGCAATTTTTCCTTTCAAATCAGGTGTTATTTCCTTTTCTGTTCTGCACACAAGTAAATCAGGCTGAATTCCGATGCTCAATAGCTCTTTAACACTATGCTGTGTAGGTTTAGTTTTTAACTCTCCTGCCTTTGATAAATATGGAAGAAGTGTAACATGAATATACATTACATTTTCTCTTCCTACCTCATATTTTATTTGTCTTATTGCTTCTAAAAACGGAAGGCTTTCTATATCTCCTACTGTTCCACCAATCTCTGTTATTACTATGTCAGTATCCTTTACCGTAGATACTCTTTTTAACATATATTTTATTTCATTTGTGACATGGGGAATTACTTGTACTGTTCCCCCGAGATAATCTCCCTTTCTTTCCTTATTCAATACAGACCAATAAATTTTACCGGCTGTAATGCTGCTGAATTTAGACAGATCTATATCTACAATCCTTTCATAATGACCTAAATCCAAATCTGTTTCAGCTCCGTCATCTGTGACGAATACCTCACCATGCTGATAAGGACTCATTGTACCCGGATCAACATTTAAATATGGATCGAATTTTTGAAGTGTAACCTTTAAACCTCTTGCTTTAAGCAATCTTCCTAAGGAAGCTGCTGTTATTCCTTTCCCTAAGGAAGAAACAACTCCACCTGTTATAAATATGTACTTTGGCATATTATCCTCCTATGATTCCTGAATCTGATAGTATATTTAAATCATCTACAATTATATTTATTTAATGCATAAATAAAAAAAATTACTGTATTTTTGTTTAAAATAACAAAATAAGTTCTATAACATAAAAAACAGAGACAAAAAAGGGGTTTTTTTTTTAGTCTCTATTAATCTATTCCAATATTTTCACCAATAATATTCAAATATATAATCCGAATAAAATCAGTATTATTTAATTGTAGCAACTATTTAATATAAAATAGAATGATTATTTACTAGACAATTTTATATTAAAATAGACAAAAGGTCAATGACTTTTTTAAAAAATTTTATTTCATTGTTGTACTAACGAATTAATATATGGCATATACATTTATAAAAGAATGCGAAATCGAATTACAATCAGATGCACCATCGTCTGAACAAACTATAAAATATTATGCATTTCTAAAGGAGGATTTATTTTGTTTAAATTATTGAATGATACTTTTATTATTAATGAGATTATTGGTACAAATGCTACTGAAGCTATTCTGGAAAGTGATATCTCTATTTCTGATGACATGCCAAATATAGAAAAAATAATTTCAACAGAAGGTAAAATTAAAATAAACAGCATTTCTCCTGCTGCCAATAAGGCAACAATTAAGGGAGAGCTGGTTTATAATATTATTTATCGTTCTAATGATGAGGAGGTTTCAGTATGCTCCATGTCAGGCAAAATTCCTTTTACAGAGGAAATTCAGATCCAGGGAGCAAAGGAAAATATGGAGACTCGCGCTGATTCCTATATTGACTATATTGATTCTGAAATGAATACAGAAAGGGAATTTAAAATTAAGGCAGTTGCAAATCTTGACGTTGAAGTAATCAACAAGCATCCTGTCGACTTTATCAGCAGTCTTGAATCAGACGGAAGCTTTCAGGCAAAATCAAAAAACATAAAATATACAGATGTAGTATCACAGCTATCAGAGAACATTAATGTCAGTGATGCCGTTGAAATAAATAAAAACTCAAATGAAATCGCTAAAATATTGAAGGCTGATACGGATATTTATGTGACAAATATCGATGTAATGAATGAAAGAATGCTGGTAGAAGGAATATGCAAGGTAGGCTTTCTTTACACTGAGAACAATAATTTATCTTCAACAGGCTATGCGGCAGAAGAATTTCCATTTACACACTACATAGAATTAAAAAGAACAAACGAAGATATGCCAAGAGAAATAAATATAACCTTAAATGATCTAACCTATAGCGTTGAACAAAACTATGAAAATGAGCAAAAAATAATTTCCTTTAATGCAGCCTTCAACGTAGATGCAAAGCTTTACGGAACATTAGAGAAAAATATAATAACTGACGGCTATTCCACTGAATCTCAAATTGAAATAAGCTCGGAAACTATTAATTTAGCATCAACTAAAAATATAAAGGAAATTTCAACTAAATATGAAAATAACTTTGATATAACAACAGGTACAATTAAGGATATTTATTCTGTTGATATAAGCCCAAAGATTTCGGAAAAAAGGATTGTTGAAGACAAATATATAATTGACGGATTTTTGGATACCAATCTCTTATACTTAAACGGAGATGTTAATAAGATTGACAGAGCTTATGCTTCAATGCCTTTTACTGCAGCTATAGATTTAGATGAAGATGAAAAAAACTGTGATTTAACTTCTGATATAAAAATAAATAAATGCAATGTATATAGGAAAAGCAACAGTTCAGTAAATGCAAGCTGTGATATAAAAATAGTTATGAAGGCTAAGGATACTGATGAAATCTCAATAATAAGCAATATTACTGAGGTAGGTCCGCTGGACTATAATAAAATGCCCAGCCTAATATTCAGAGTAGTACAGCAGGGAGAAAATATCTGGGATATCGCTAAAAATTATAATGTATCAATTAATTATCTGAAGCAATTAAATGAATTGACAGATGAAGTGTTGGTTCCCGGAAGTAAAATAATAATTGCAAGAAGAGTATAAAGCTCATAATAAAATTAAAGGCGCACGAAAGCATGCGCCTTATTTTATTCATTTATACTATTTTGATATATTTCCGAACTTCGTGAATTGACTTATCCATGCCAACTCTACAGTTCCTACCGGCCCGTTTCTCTGCTTTGTTATTATTACCTCTGATATACCCTTTTTATCTGACTCATCCTTATGGTAGTATTCATCTCTGTAAAGCATCATAACAACATCCGCATCCTGCTCTATTGCTCCTGATTCTCTCAAGTCTGACATAATAGGTCTATGGTCTGTCCTAAGCTCAGGCGCACGAGACAGCTGAGACAGTGCCACTACAGGGCAATTCAGTTCTCTTGCCATTGCCTTTAAGCCTCTTGATATGTCTGAAATTTCCTGCTGTCTGTTATCATTTTTGCCGCTTCCGGACATGAGCTGCAAATAATCCACAATAATCATATCCAGTCCCTTTTCCATTTTAAGTCTCCTGCACTTTGACATCATCTCAAATAAGGTTATCGATGCAGTATCATCTATATAAACCTGATAATTTGAAATAGTGCTCATTACGGACAAAAGCCTGTTCCAATCATCGTCATTCAGGTTTCCGGTCCTC
>DAIUCB010000048.1:0-13495 GCA_036846385.1 Bacillota bacterium
AAAAAAAGGAAGGCTACAGCTATGATGTAAATGTATATTACGGAAATTACAGCTTTCCAAGAAAGCAATACGAAGAAATTGTTTTACCCGAAGGACATTATGATGCAGTAAGAATAGAAATAGGCAAGGCAGAAGGCAATAACTGGTGGTGTGTAATGTTCCCACCTCTGTGCTTTGTTGATTTCGGAAGTAAAAACAGCTCAGAGCCGGTTTTTGATATTAATACAGAAAAAAAACTCAGAGAGGTCCTGACAGATGATGAAATTGAAACCATCAGGACTAAAAGAGGCTTAGAGAGCATTAAACTTAAATCCAAGATTTTTGAATTTATAGAAAAAGGAAAAATTGAAAATACAGGATTATATTCGGATCATATTAATAATATATATGCAGAATCCTTATCAAGATAAAATATATATGCAGAGCTGTAAATAAATATATAAAAAAACAGAGTATGTAATAAAAGTACTAATATACTCTGTTTTTTTGTATTGACTTGCTTACTGAATAGTATTTTAACAAGCTAATAAAAGTCTTTCCTTCACATTGCCGGAATCACGATTGTAGTTTCTTCATCATTTATCAAGGTATGAAATAAATATACAGGTTGTAAGAATCCTTTAGAATCGATCATATAATCTAATATTACCTTAGTTATATAAATTGTATTAATATTGTTTGATGAATTACTTAACTTAAATTTTCCGGTTATTAATTTTTCATAAGCTTCCATTTCGCTAATAATTTCAATGTCTTTTACCTTTTTATATGTAACCAAGTTATTGGATATATATCTAATTTTTCCATCGCTGTAATATGTACATGATAAAATTCCATCTACCAATAAATCATCTTTTATTTTCATATCTACAGTCAACTCAAAATTTCCTGTATCTGATGAGCTAAACACTGCGTTTGAGGGAACATCGATACTATACTGTTCTAATTTTCTTATTATAATATCCTTGTTAACATCCATTTCTTTTACTTCTTTGTCTAAGCTCTGAAATTCTTCATATCTATAGCTTCCATCTAAATAATTAACCCATATATTATATGAGGGCTCTCCTCTGATCCAATAAATTGAAGTATCGCTATAATCAATTGTTTCAAAACTATCTAGGTTAATATTTAGTTTTTTAAAAAAATCTATAGCAAATTTTTTTGCTGTTTCACTGTTATATGTTGGAGCTTTATATATAGGAACTTCATACCTGTCACCGCTAAATTCTAAACATGTAAAAATTTCTGCATTTCTCATATTAACTCTATAGCTATATGCAGATGAAAGATTGCCAAACTCACGTAAATTATAGTAAGTAAAAATGCCGATAAAGGCTGTTAAAATAACAAGTGTCGGAAAGAGGTACATAAAAACATTTAACATATTATTTTTTTGCTTGCTTAATATTTCAGCAATACTCATTTTAATGCTATATCCAACTACTGTTCCCAGAATATTATTAAAAATATCATCTATATCGAAAATACCAAATCCAGTTAAATACTGTAAGCATTCGATCATTAACGTAATGATAAGACTAACAAATAAAGTCCGGATTATATTATTAAATTTTTTATGAATTACAGGTAAAAAAATTCCCAGTGGAATAAATAATAATATATTCAGAATAATAAATTGCCAGTTTCTTAGATTAAAGGAGTTCCAAGCTTCTATATATGTGCTTAAAAAGAGAAAATTTGCACTTCCATAAATACCGGATCTCCTATTTAAAAAAGTAACTCCTATAACCATAATTATATATCCAATAAACATTGTAGCAATAATTATTTGTCTTAATTTAATTCTTTTTCTGCCGCCTATCAATTTTTTATAAACAATAAAATAACCAATAATCATTATTATTGATAAAATAAAAATTACTATAAATCCAAATATAAAATTTATTTTTATTATACCTACTATATCACTAATCCTCATAGTTCCTCCCCCTTATTATTGTCTTATAATGCGCTGTTTGCTTCCTGTAGATTTATTTCCATCCTTCCTATTAACTCAAAATAGAATTCTATTATAAACTATAGTTTAACAGTGTGCTTTGTGCCAATTGTTTAATATTATCTACAATTTCCTGCGGTTCAACAACCCTTGCATTTGGACCTAAACGAAAAAAATAATCAGAAACAAATTGTATTTCACTTATATCTATTTCAGTATCAATAAAACCATTCTCATAGTCCGACATAACAATATAAGGCTCCAGCCAAGGCTCACTTCGGCATTGCCTCAATCCCTCCCTTGTTAATTTAACGTATAATCGAACAGTAATGTTAGATGTAAGTTTATTTTGCCAATCCTCTAAATTCACTTTTGAATCATAAACCCTTTTGGAATCTTCCAGAGAAAGGATTCTGTCTGCCCGAAATAAAAATATTTTATTTTGATTTATATCAATAGCAGGCATATACCATAATCCATCATTGGCATACAACCCAATTGGCTTGACCTCCCTGATCTTATTTTCTGATTTTGATAGATATTCTATTATTATAATATGGTTGTCTATAGAGGCTTCAATAATTTCCTTTAAATAAGGAGCCGGAACACTTCTTCTTTTATTCCTGAAGGATAAAACGGATTCCAGTTTGTCAACCTTTCTTTGCGTATCACTAGGCAGAGTAACATATAATTTCCTTGAGGCAGAGTCAATATTAAGATCAAATGGCAGAGATTTATAATATTTTAGTGACTGAAATGCAAAAAAAATTGCAAAAGCTTCGTTCTCATTAAATATGACAGGAGGAAGAACTCTGTTTTCAAGTATTCGATAGCCTCCGTTGCGTCCCTGCTCTGTATATAAAGGGACACCTAATTCACCAAGCTCCATTAAATACCTATGTGCAGTTCTGACAGAAATATTGAATTCATATGCAATATCCTGAGCAGTAAAGATTTTTTTAGTATTTATATACATAATCAATTCAAATAATAATTTGGTTTTTGACATAAAATTCTCCATTTTATTAAAATAAATTTATTAATAATATGACAAGTGCTGTCATGATTAGAGGTTATACTATTATGCATGGATAGTCAAGCAATTAATTTGAATTGACCATGAATAAAATAAAATCATTAGGAAGGTACATTATGACTAATAATTTTTTACAAAATTACATCAGAGTAATCGGTGCAAGAGAACACAGTCTTAAAAATATAACAATAAATATTCCTAAAAAGAAAATAAATGTCTTTACAGGTGTATCAGGCTCGGGAAAATCCTCGCTAGTATTTGATACTATAGCTGCAGAATCACAGCGACAGCTGAATGAAACCTTTACAAGCTTTATCAGACACAGACTTCCCCACTATGGTCAGCCAGATGTGGATGCGTTGGAAAATTTATCAGTGGCAATTATTATTGATCAGAAACGCATCGGTGGCAATGCAAGATCTACGGTAGGTACAATAACAGACATTTACTCGCTGCTGAGGCTTTTATATTCCAGAATCGGTAAGCCATTTGTCGGATATTCGGATATGTTTTCATTCAATAATCCTCAGGGGATGTGTCCAAAATGTGAAGGGTTGGGAACGATTAAAGAATGTAATATTGACCGTCTGTTTGATATGAATAAATCCTTAAGTGATGGTGCTATTATGTTTCCAACCTTCATGCCCGGAGATTTCCGATGGAAGCGCTATGTATGTACAGGGCTTTTTGACAACGATAAGAAGCTAAAGGATTATACAGAGGAAGAATGGAATACTCTTCTATATAAAAGCGGTTTTAAACCCCCAAATCCTACCGATGGATGGCCGATTACTTCGCTGTATGAAGGAGTCATACCAAGAATAGAACGTTCCTTTTTAAGCAAGGAATCAAGAGATTCTACATTATATAAAAAGGAAATAGATTATGTGGTTACGAGAGGAGTCTGCCCATTATGCAAAGGAGCCAGACTCAACCAAAATGTGTTAAGCTGTAAAATTAAAGGTAAAAGCATTGTGGATTACACAGCAATGCAGATTATTGAATTGATTGAAGAGCTTAGAACAATAAATGTTCCATTAGCTTCCACAATTATTTCGCTGCTTATTGAACGACTTGAAAGTATGATTTCTATAGGGTTAGGCTATCTTACACTCAGCAGAGAAACCTCCACACTTTCAGGAGGGGAATCACAGCGTATAAAAATGGTACGCCACCTTGGAAGCAGCTTAACAGATATTACCTATGTTTTTGATGAACCAAGCATTGGACTACATCCTCACGATGTGCACAGATTAAATACATTGATAAAGCACCTTCGAGATAAGGGAAATACCGTCTTGGTTGTTGAACATGATCCCGATGTAATTTCAATTGCTGACCATGTGGTTGATATGGGTCCGGGAGCCGGATCTGACGGAGGCAATGTAGTATATGAAGGTAATTATGAAGGATTGATAGCTTCTGACACACTAACAGGTAAATATTTAAGTAATCAACGCTGCATTAAAACTCAGTCAAGAATACCGAAGGGATCCATTGATATTGAAAATGCAGAAATGAATAATTTAAAAAATATATCTGTAAGGATACCGAAAGGAGTTATGACGGTTGTCACAGGAGTTGCAGGTTCAGGAAAAAGCACTTTAATCAATAAAGTGTTGCCTCAATATTATCCGGAAACAATTTTTATTGACCAAAGCGAGCTGAGAGGTTCAAAACGTTCTAATATTGCTACCTACACGGGAATGTTTGACCTTATCCGAAATCTTTTTGCCGGAATAAATAGAGTCAGTTCATCACTTTTCAGCTTCAATTCTTCGGGAGGATGTCCGGAGTGTAAGGGTACAGGTATTACCTATACAGATTTGGCCTTTATGGACCCTGTAGTAAGTACCTGCGAGGTATGCCAAGGTCGCAGATTTATTGCCAAGGTCCTTGATTATACTGTTAGGGGAAAGAATATCAGTGAGGTCTTAGATATGCGCGTCAGGGAAGGGAGAGAATTTTTTCAAGAATATGATATCCTTTCAATACTGCATCAGTTAAGGGATGTGGGGTTGGATTACATTACACTAGGGCAGCCCCTAGACACTCTCTCAGGTGGAGAACGCCAGCGTGTAAAGCTAGCTGCAGAACTGAAAAATATCGGACAAATCTATGTATTTGATGAACCGACAAGCGGACTGCATATGTCGGATGTGGAACGTCTTTCCTCCCTATTGAATCGGATTGTGGATAACGGAAGTACTGTTATTGTAATCGAACATAATCTTGATATAATCAGTCAGGGTGATTGGATTATAGACTTGGGCCCCGGAGCAGGTTCTGATGGAGGAAAAGTAATCTTCGAAGGATATCCAAAGGATCTAATCAGTCATAAATCATCCTTGACGGGGTACTATTTAAAAAAGCATGTAGAATCAAGAAAAAGTCAGGAATGAATCATTTATCGGTTTACTGAAATCAAATTCCTTCAATAGTGCTTTGATATGAAATTCAAACTCATTATAAAATGTGAGTCTCACTTTGGAGTATGATTCAAGTTGTCGGTAAAGCCTTTCTGAAATTATCTCAGGCTGCTTTCCGACAGCTTCCATAACCATAATTAATGTACAGCTGCTTATAACCTCCTTCATCATAGTCATTGTTTTGGTATCTTCAATGCGATGAGTATTTACGTGAGCGATATAGGAGGTGAGTCGAATAATATCATCGTCAATTATGTCATTTTCATTGACAATGCTGAATATAGTCTGATGTTTATTCTCCCTGTCAGCTTTAGCATCCTGAAGGTCATCTAAAAGCTGAAGAAATGATCCGTACCCAAATGCAAAATTCATTTCCTCATTTGTAAGCTCACCCTTGACGAGAAAAGCATCTGCCAATACAGAAGAGCCACCCTTGAAAAAGCTGATTGACAGAATATCATCGTAATTTATATTATATTTTTGATCCTGTTTGAGGCTTTCAACCTGAGCCTCCTGAATAAGCTGTATGCTTTCAAAAACTTGTATATTATTATCTCGGCTAAACTGGGATTTAATATATTCAACCAAAGAGAGTACACGTTTTTCATGAAAGCTTGTCACATGAATTTTTTCCCCACTTAAAATTTTGGTCAAATTTTCATTAAATCTAACTTTATCATTTATACTGATGTGAGGATTATCCAGAAAATTATCTGTATAAGGATATAGCATGCTATAACCATATACAGAAGGAGTTATCTCCACAGGAATTCCCCACAAAATCTGGAGGCTGTTCATTATCCACACATTGCGAATAGCCTGAAAGATTTCCTCCGATGATAAATTACCATCTTCCTTTTTTGCACGCTCAATAAATTCTTCTGCTGCGTTAAGATACCCTTGATCCAGAAAAAATTTCAGAAAAGGCCTGTCAAAGAAGAGCTTTCGTTTGTCTACTTCGAGAATATATGATGTAAAGATTTTTTTGAGTATGTCAATTTCTTCAGAGCTCATCTCATCAGGATTTCTGCTTCTGTAAGGCTGCAGTTCATCCATCAGCCTTTCAATTAGCTTACGTATTTTTCTTTCATTAAAAACCTTTTTGAAAAATGATACCCTTCGTAATCCTTCAAATATAGATTTGTTACAGCTTATGTAATTATTTATAGCATTATTTGCCAAAGTATCCTTTGGAAGTGACTCTTTATATTTGCTTAACATGTTTACATTACCCAACCTTTTCTAAATAGAAGTAGAGACAGACGCATTTCATTAAACTATATAATTCAATTTTATATGTCAATCGTCAAATGAATATAATGCTAATTATCATTTGAAACTTATTCATTATTTTCATAATATTCATTTTATCAAAAAAGCTTACAATATGAAAGTTAAAAAATGATTAAAAAGCATACTTATCTAACTTTCATGCTTTTCCTTCTCTTTTGCTGTCATAGATGAGAATATAGCTTAAATCTAAGATTTATTCAAAAATAAATTATTATATAATAAATATATTGAATTGAAAATAATATATGTATTGACTTTAACATTAACATATGTTACAGTTAACATATGTTAATGTTAAAGGAGGACACATTATGTCAATCGATTATGCAATATTAGGGATACTAAGCTATAAATCAATGACAGGATATGATATAAAAAAGATTATTCAAGACTCGGCTTTTATGCCTTGGTCGGGAAATAATAATCAAATATATAAATCGCTGACAGAACTTCTTGATAAAGGCTTAGTAACAAATGTAGTTAAGCATCAAGAAAGCTTTCCGACAAAAAAGATTTATTCAATAACAGGTGAGGGATTAAATATCTTAAAGGAATGGGTTCTTTCCTCTCCGGAGCCCTGTGAAATAAAGAAGCCATTCCTTGTTCAGCTTGCATGGTCTAAGCAACTTAATACAAATGAATTAAATATGTTGATTGATGGATATGAAAATCAAATTAAAATTCAGCTGTTAATGGCTCAAAGAAAAGAACAGGATATAAGCTTTTTGGATCATAAAACTGCTATGGAAACAACAATATGGAGTTTAATCAACGAAAACATTCTAAGAACATATGAAAATGAATTGGGATGGATTCAAGCCTTGAGAAGTGCAATAGCTAATATTCCCAATGAAAATGATATAACTGATAATTCAAATATAAAAATTGCCAAACAAGTAGAAAAAACATCTGAAGTATTGAAATATATATTAAGCTGCAGCAATGGGATAAGTTATGTTTATATTAATGATTCACAAGCTAAGCTTGAAACAGAAAGAAATATTTTAGATATAATTACTGTATTAGCAGAAAACAATACACAATATGTGTTGTTTGACAGTGATTCACTTCTTGAGGATTTTATTAATCTAAAAAATGAATTGCTCGGAGCTTTGCTTCAAAAATTTACAATGTATAATATTAAAACGGCAATAGTTATTAAAGATATGAATAGCTTGAAAAGAAAATTTAGAGATTTAATTGCCGAAAGTGAAAAAAATGAGGTTGTTAGGCTATTTACCAACGTTGCAGATGCAGAAGCATGGTTTTTAAGTCTAAGCAAAAGGAGGAATAATATATGAAAACAAATAAAGCATTTAAAACACAGCAGGGTAGAAACGAAGTGATTAAATATTCTGATATGCTGCTTGAGAATCTGACAGTACCATATGAAAGGATAAATATAAACACCCGGCACGGAAATACATTTTGTATAGCTGCCGGGGAGCATTCCGCACCACCGATGATTTTGCTGCATGGGAGCAGTATGAACTCAAGTATGTGGGTAAGTGATATTATAAAATATTATAAAAAGTACCGTATATATGCACTTGATATACCGGGTGAAGCAGGAAGAAGTGATGAGAGGCAGCTTCCGTTTACCACGTCAGATCTGGATGATTGGCTGTTTGACGTATTTAATGAGCTGTCTATAAACAAGGCAGTTGTTGCCGGTGCTTCTTTAGGAGCTTGGCTGGCTACAAAATTTGCCATAAGATATCCGGAAAGAATAGAAAAATTAGTGCTTCTATGTCCTGCCGGCATAGGGACTCAAAATAAAGGCTTTTTATTTACAGCATTATTTCATATGCTTTTTGGTGAAAAGGGAATAAGAAGGCTATTTAAAATTATTAATGGAAATGTTGAAATGCCTGAAAAAATATTAAAATTTCAAATATTAATAGGAAAAAACTTCAATACAAGGAAGGAACCTATACCGATTTTCAGCGATGATGATATAAGACACTTGACTATGCCGGTATTTTTATTTGTCGGTGCAAAAGATATAATGTTGCACTCCTTGGAGACAGCTGATAGACTGAGAAAACTTGTTCCAAATGCAAGAATCAATATTTTGCCTGAATGCGGGCACAGTATTATAAATGTTACGGATATGATATTTGAACAAATAAATGAGAAGGGATAATTAATAATGAAATACACTATTTTAGGAAAAAGTAATTCGGTTGTATATATAGAAAGTGAAGATACTTTAATAGCTGATTCACAATCTGCTCTTGACTTCATAATGACAGTAGCATATGAGCTTGATTGCAGAAAAATAATAATTGATAAAAAGAATATATGTGAGGAGTTCTTCAAACTAAGCAGTGGGATTGCAGGTGAAGTTCTGCAAAAATTTATTAATTATCATACCAAGGTTGCTATTATAGGTGATTTTTCCAAATATTCTAGTAAGCCTTTACATGACTTTATTTATGAATGTAACAAAGGTAATCATATTTTCTTTGCAGAAAATTTGGAACAGGCAGCAGAAAAATTGGATTTGGCTGATATTTAACATACATTCTTGCATTCGAACAAAATCAGCATTTTTCAGGTTCAGTATTATACTGAACCTGAAACTATGAAATATCCAATATTAATTATGGACACAGAATAGGATTTTTAATATAATAAAAGCAAAGTAAAAATATTTCCATAGTCTGAAAAAGATAACCTTCATAGAAAAATTAAAGAGATGATAATTAAATCATTAATAAAAAAAAACAATAAAATTTAGCATTTCTATAAATGGTCTAAAGCTATATTACTCATCAATTAATAATTTTTGTTTGATAAAATAATAAAGAACAGTCAATTATCTTATATGGAGGGAAATAATGAACATCAAAATACGCGTTGCAACTCCTGCTGATTCACTTGATATGGCTGAAATTCATGCTCGATCCTGGGAAGCGGCCTATAAGGATATTATTCCAATAGAATATATCAAAGAAAAAAATGCTACACGACCTGCTTTATACAAACGAATCATAACCGTTGAAAATACTATTCATTATGTAATTCAAAGAGATGATAAAACAGTTGGTATTATGTGCGTTGCGCCACCACAAGAGGATGCTGACGATATTTTGAATGGCGGTGGAATTGACGACAGTTTTTATGAGCTACACGGCATTTATCTCCATCCTGATTATTATCGACAAGGTATAGGTATACAAGCTATGGAATTTGCACTTGATAAAGTACGAAATGTTGGTAAGGAAAATATTTTATTATGGGTATTTGCTGAAAATGTAAATGCAATTAAATTTTATGAGAAATGTGGATTTGTATCAGATGGTGCAACAAAAACATACAAATGCGGCAAGGATATGGTTTGTATCAGAATGAGGAGAAGTATATAATATATAATAGATGAGCTTGAAAATTAAAACCGGCGGACATTCACAAAAGCCTATCATTGCGTTTAAACCATGATAGGCTTTTGATTAAAGCAGTTCTTTTGTCTTCCGAGCAAGATAAAGAGGAATGTTGGTAATCATTCCATTCTTGAGATACGCTCGTTTTGAAAAGCGAATGGCGTGTTCCGTTTTTTTTTCGCTGATATATCGCTTAAATGATGGTGCATACTTGTTTTCTCCGCCCTTTACCTCTATGGGAATAATCTCAGTTCCATTTTGCAACAGAAAGTCTATTTCTCCCCTTTTGTCTGCATAATAACGAGGTTCAACATCAAACTGTCCTCGAAGCTGCTGCAAGATATAATTTTCAGTCAGGGGTCCTTTGAACTGATAATCGGTCTTAAGAAGTATTGCGCTGTTGTCAACGCCTGCCATGGATTTAAGTAATCCTGTATCGAATATATATAATTTGAAGCAATCTAACTTGTCAAAAGCTGAAATGGGATGCTCCATCTTAGAAACATTATAAACCCTATTCAGCATGCCTGCTGAAACTAGCCATTCAATAGCTTCCTCGAAGTCCCTTGCTCGGCCGCCTTCCCGAACTGCACCGTACATGAACTTTTCATTGGGTTTTGCAAGCTGTGATGGAATACTACGAAAGACCATTAGGATGCGTCCGCTGTTGACTTTTCCATTATGTTTGGAAAAGTCATTCTCATACACAGTGATAAGCTCTCGGTGAATCTGAGAAACCTTCTTTGGATCTTTGTATTTTACCCATGATGCTACGCATTCAGGCATGCCTCCAATAATCAGGTAATTGTTGTAGGCTTCGAGTAATTTATTATGGAAAATTGTTTCAATTTGCTGCTCCTTTTCAATTCCGACATAGTATTTATAAAGCGGATCATCGGTTGCAGCAAGAAATTCATCAAATGTCAGGGGATAAATATCTAAAAGGTTGATCATCCCGACAGGATAAGATTTAGGCTGTGCAAGTAAGGTACCGAGCAAACTTCCGGCAGCAATTACATGATACTCGTTTGCTTTTTCCTTAAAATACTTTAGAGAATTTAAGGCTTCTGGACATTCCTGTATTTCATCAAAAATAATAAGAGTTTTTCCCGGTAGGATTTTGTCTCCGGTAATCAAAGAGAGAAGTTCAATGATTCGCTGTGGATTCTTATTTGCCTCGAAGATAGATTTCAGTTCATCATCTTCATCGAAGTTAAAGTAAACATAGCTTCCATAATAACTTCGACCGAACTCTTTCATCAGCCAAGTCTTGCCAACCTGCCGTGCTCCCTTTAGCACAAGAGGCTTTCGTTCCTCATTATTTTTCCATGATATCAGGTCTTGAAATGCATTACGTTTCAAGTAAATCACCATCCCTTCAAGGTATGCATTAATAGTATAACACGAAAATCTGAAAAAAACAATATGATTAAACACATTTTTCCGAATAAAATGATACGATAAATCACATTTTTCTAACATCTTTCGATAATAAGCACTTATTTACTTTACGAAGATTAGAGAAGATGTCTATGGCAATGCCGACATATCGCAGCCAATATCTTGCGCCGTTTAATAAAGCATATTACGAAAATTTTGAGAACATTGATCAGTATAAGCATTAGGACAATTTCAAGTGTTTTCTTAAAAACTGTCTCTTGAGCAGGTCGGAGATGCTGTTCGTCGGGCAAAGTTGATTATGCAGCAAAACACAGAAGCTGGCTTCGTCCCACACCACTATAAAGGCTACAAATATTACAAGGAAAATTCATCGCTTTCCATTTGAGAAGTTGTTGATAAAATTTTAAGTGGGTGTCAATTAAATGAACTTAAGTAAGGAAGCACCATGAGAGGGATATGTCGAGACTCCAAAATAGTCATAGTATATTCCGTGATCAGCAATATTTTCTCATGCAGTGCCTCGGTAAAGCAAAGGTGTTCCAGATTGTTAATTATTAATTTTCTGTTATATATTCATATATATGGAACTATTTTATGCGTTACTACGTCTTTTAATATAAAAGGGTATATTTGACAATAAAGAAAAGACAATATTTAAAAAGAGGTGATTTTAATGAATTATATAAGAGCACCTGATTGATTAAAGTGCAACTTTTTAAATATTTATTTATATACGTTTAACTGTTGCTAAAAAAATATATGGCGTAAAAACTAAATAATAATAATACACGGAGGTGCTTTATGAAAAAATTTATAGCTGTAACTGTGTCTATTCTCTTAATATTTGGTTTGTACACAAATGTATATGCGCAAACGGGAAAGAGTATTGATGAATTTCTCATCCCTTATCAAAATGTTGTTGATAAACTAAACAGTGAGCTAGGATCCACAATATACATTACGGACAAAGAAATGGTTTATAACAATATCAAAGATTTAACACCGGAAGAGCTTGAAGAAAAATTGAGAGCAGATTGGCGTAAAGCAATCAATAATGAACGAACCTTAACAAATGATTCATATATTGATAGCAACGAAAAATTAAACTTAATGAATCAAGAACTATCCCAGTTAACAATTGAACCTTTTTCCGTTCGAGAAGACATAACGCAATCTGTCCCAATCCAGTATGATTCATGGATGTATTTAGATTCGACTGTTTTTAGCGGATCAGGGGTTCAAGGTACGTTTACTTATCAAAGTATCAATGGTTATGGTTCAAAATGGCCAGGAAACACAGGATATCATTTTCATCCTACTGGAGGAAGTGCAACAAGAAGTATCGATAAAAAATTCTGCACAGTAGAATTAACAGGGCATCCACAAAACCCCGAAGGGTTTGCATTAACAGTAAAGCTAACAGCTTCATATACGTTTTCGGCAAATTAGAAACATAGAATTGCGGTATAATTAAAATTAAAGAGTACGATTTAAAGATTGAAAGACTTCAATTTTATGCAAAATAAAAAACTTAGCATGGAGTCTTTCATTATAGGAATAAGAAACAAAACGCCTGGGATAGATATGCAAAGGGTGAACATAAAAAAATCCCATGAGAGTATCGTTCATCACTCTCGTGGGATTTTGATTTACAATGAATTATATTCTAAATTTAGGTCATTTTGATACGGCAGGTGAAGCTAAAAAAGCAGTAAATGTTTTTTTGAAAAGACAGGTGGAGCAGGGCAAGTTGACACTGAGAGAGGCTGATACTATACTGAGCCATGGTGCGGTCGAGTAAACTATATTTCACCTATAAAATACCCAAGGCTTGTGTCATTGAATATCTACTGCATGAAGAAATGTGCCATATCAAGATTTCCTGATATTATAGGCTTTCATCAGGTTTCACGGTGTTACGCCATCTGTTGCAAAAAAATCTATCGGCAACTTTAAAATTTTTGCCCCACTTTCAATACAAATTGATATA
>DAIUCB010000049.1:0-12938 GCA_036846385.1 Bacillota bacterium
TAAAAGCTCACAATAATATTTCTGGTCCCCCAGTGAGAGTCGTTGGTCGGTACGGAATATAATCTAAGGACACAAGACCGTCACAAATATTAGCCGTATTTGAAAAACTAAACAAAGAAAAACCAAAGGATGGTTTCACAATAGGTATAGTAGATGATGTTACAAATACCTCCCTTCCCTAGACAGAAATTATTGATACATCATCAGAAGGTACTATAAGCTGTAAAATTTGGGGACTTGGTTCAGACGGAACTGTCGGAGCTAATAAAACTGCAATAAAAATAATCGGAGATAATACAGATTTATATGCTCAGGGTTATTTTTCCTATGACAGCAAAAAATCAGGAGGAACAACAGTATCACATCTTCGCTTCGGCAAAAACCCGATTAGATCCCCCTATTTGGTTTATAAAGCAAATTATATTGCATGTCACAACAAATCCTTCATATATCAATATGATTTACTCAAGGGTTTGGTTAAGGGAGGTACCTTTGCACTCAATTGTCCATGGAGTGCGGATGAACTCGACACTAAATTGCCTCCGTCTATCAAAAGGTATTTAGCTCAGAATAAAATTGATTTTTATATAATTGATGCCATGAAAATATCCTCTAATATAGGCTTGGGAAACAGAATTAATATGATAATGCAGACGGTTTTCTTTAAGTTGGCTAATGTTATTCCGGTTGATGAAGCTTTGACACTTTTAAAGCAAAATATAGATGATATGTATGGCAGAAAAGGCTCAGATATTGTTGAAAAGAATATTCAGGCTGTAAATCAAGCTTTGGATGCCTTAGTAAAGGTTAATGTACCTGAAGGCTGGACTGATGCAAAGGATGAACAGCTTCCCGCAAAGGATGAGCCGGATTTTGTAAAAAACATCCAAAGACCTATGGCAAGGCATGAGGGAGATGAGCTCCCTGTCAGCGCATTTATAGGCTTTGAGGATGGAACGTATCCTCTCGGTACTACTGCATACGAAAAACGAGGAATTGCTCCTATGATACCTGAATGGCAGATAGACAGATGTATTCAATGCGGCAGGTGCTCATATATTTGCCCTCATGCCACAATAAGACCATTTCTGCTCAATGATGAAGAAAATAAAAATAAACCCGATACCTTCAAGACTGCTAAACCTATCGGAAAGGGGCTTGAAAATTACCACTGGAGAATTCAGGTTTCACCGTTGGATTGCACAGGCTGTGCTAATTGTGCCGATATTTGCCCTGCCAAGGGAAAGGCATTGATTATGAAGGAAGCAGAGCAAGAAATTGAAAAGGAATCTGAAAATTGGGAATTTGCAATGTCGATAAGGCAAAAAGAAGATGTGATGGATAGATTTACCGTCAAGGGCAGCCAATTTATAAGACCGTTGATGGAATTTAGCGGAGCGTGCCCGGGCTGTGGAGAAACACCTTATGTAAGACTTATTACTCAGCTGTTTGGTGATAGAATGATGATATCTAATGCTACAGGCTGCTCATCCATATGGGGTGCATCGGCACCTTCAATTGCTTATACTACCAACGCCGAAGGCAGGGGTCCTGCTTGGATTAACCCGTTATTTGAGGACGCGGCAGAATTTGGCTTTGGACTGCAAGCAGGCGTTAAGCAATTAAGAGAAAAGCTTTCTTTGTTAATCAAAAAAGCGATTAATACAAATATAGATGAAAAATTAAAGGAAGCCTTTGAATATTGGCTTAACAGCTTTAATGACGGAGATGGCTCGAAAATAGCTGCAGCAATGATTTTAAAAGCATTGGAGAATTCAGATTACAGCAGTAACAGCTTAATACAAGAGATAATCAGTAAAAAGGATTATTTAATTAAAAAATCCGTATGGGCGATCGGCGGAGACGGATGGTCATATGATATCGGCTTCGGCGGACTTGATCATGTATTGGCTATGGGTGATGATATAAATATATTGGTAATGGATACGGAGGTTTATTCAAATACAGGCGGTCAATGCTCAAAGGCTACTCCAACCGCTTCTGTAGCAAAGCTTGCGGCAGCCGGTAAAAAGATTAGGAAAAAGGATTTAGGTTTGATAGCCATGACCTACGGATACGTTTATGTAGCACAGGTTTCAATGGGCGCTGATATGAACCAAACTATAAAGGCTATTAAGGAAGCGGAAAATTACAAAGGTCCTTCCATAATCATTGCTTATTCACCATGCATAAATCATGGTATAAAAACCGGTATGGGAACGAGTATTATGGAGGAAAAAAAGGCTGTGGAAGCAGGCTATTGGCATTTGTACAGATTTAATCCCGAGCTGAGAAAAACCGGAAAAAATCCATTTGTTTTAGATTCAAAGGAACCATCTGAAGAATATAAAAAATTTATTAGCGGTGAAATCAGATATTCTCAGCTTATGAATCTGTTTCCTGAGATTGCGGAAGAAATGTTTGAATTGTCAAGCAAACATGCTGCAGACAGGTATAAAAGATACAAACAATTATCAGAAAATGAAGTTTTTTAATATAATCAAAAATAAGGAAGGTAATTGCTGCCTTCCTTATTTTTGATTTGAATCTACATAATCCTTTGCATTTTTAACCTGTTCCTCATCAGGTATATTTACCTTTGAAACCATCTTTAACTTACTTTGATTTGCCCAAGCAGCCGTATCGTGCTTTTCAACAGGAATTGCAATTTTTTTTCTCTTATATTTATTGTCAGCCATAATTTGCTCCTTTTCCATATAAATTAAACAAGCTAATAATATTGTTTATTAATTCATGAAATTTATTCAGGAAGTAAATAACATTCACGTAAATTCAATATTTTATATAGTATTATCATCCTAATAATACTCAAAAAAAACACCCATAAAGGGTGTTTTTTGAGTTATTAATATTTAATAAATTCAATCTTTAAAATTTTCATAGGATCCTTTAAAGGTTTACCGTCATCATCTGTTTCCTGAGCTGCTATTTTATCAACAGCTTCTATTCCCTCAAATACATGACCAAATACTGTATATCTCATATCAAGATAAGCTCGGCCTCCGATTTCCTTGTATTTAGCTTCTGCATTTAACGGAAGCGAAGAAAGATCAAGATACTGTTGGTCAACTATCGGACTTTGAACTATATAGAACTGATTGCCGTTTGTATTCGGTCCAACATTACCCATACAAAGTGCTCCTCTGAAATTAAACAGGTCTCTGTTGAACTCATCCTCGAAGAAATGCCCGTAAATACAATAGCCTTCATCCTCTGTCCCGTCAAGAGCTCCCCCTTGAATCATAAAATTATTATAAACTCTCAGGAATGGCATATCATTATAATAGGCTTGCAATGCTAATTCTTTGAAGTTTTTAACAGCCTTTGGTGCCTTATCAGGGAACAATCTCATTTTGATTACACCGGCATTGGTTGTCATTACGCAGATTTCCTCACCCTTTTTTGGTTTTTCCAGCTGAATAAGCTTTACATCGGATACATCGATACCCGAATCCTTCCAAATAACACCCCAAAGCTTCCAGTCTGTGGTATTTTTACCTAGCTTAGCAACTCCTAAGCTGTCAGTTTTCTCAATAACCTTTTTATCGTTAGTATAGCAAAGCATTTTTAACTTAACTATTGCTCTGTAGTTATTATATGCATCATATTTTTCAACATTATATAGCTTATCTATCGTTGCAGATTCTATTTTAATTTCTTTATATTGTGCAAGGCTCTTTATGTATTTTTCCAACTCAATTCTTAATGTCGAATCCTGTGCAATCATTTTATTAGTTTCAGCAGTTTCCTTAACTTTACTGATAAATAAAGCCATAAAATCATTTATTTCCTGTTTATCTCCTCCATGCGGTCGGAATTGATTCAATTGTACTTCATCTGCATAATTGTGAAGGGGTAAAAAGGCTGCAGAAACATTTGGAATATTCATAACAGTTACAACAAGGCATAATACAATAATTGCTATAGTTTGCTTTTTCATAATAGTTCTCCTTTTTTTAATATATTTTACTTAATAGTCTGAGGTGCATTTTTAATTCTTAATTCAGAACCTACACCATCTATGCAATCATAAATAATTGATTGCTATAAAATGCTCTTCCTCCTTCCTATAACATGCAGTGATTTGGAGCAATATATGATAGCGCGTTAACGTTTTCCACTCTATGAAATGTTTGCTCTGTACATATACATATATTGTTCCTGGATACACTTAATTATATGATATATACTTATCATGATTTGTCAAGTAATTTTTTCCAATAATACCTATGCAGTATTAGTTCTGTATTATTAATGATAGTATCTATAATATAGTTATTTATACAGCTAGAATTCCTTACGCAGCTTTGGATCTAAAAAGTCTCTAATACCGTCTCCGACAAAGTTCGCTCCAATAGACATGGTAAGTATTGCGAGACCCGGAAAGGTAGTTATCCACCAATAATTAAAATTTTGTATCCCATCAGCAACCATAGCTCCCCATTCTGCATTAGGAGGAGGTGAACCTAGCCCAAGAAAGCTGAGTCCCGAAAAATTCAGTATGGCATTTCCGATATCTAAGGATGCCATAATTAAAACCGGTCCTATACTGTTTGGCAATATTTCTATTAATAATATCCTGAGGTTTGAAGTGCCAAGCGCTTTTGCTGCTTCAACATATTCGTTTTGCTTTATTTGAATTACTACACTTCTCATTAGTCGAGCATACCCCGGCCAGGATACGATAACAAGAGCAAGAAGAGTATTAAAAAGGCTTGGTCCTAAGGCGGCTGTTATTGTCATTGCAAGGATTATCGATGGAAATGCAGATACCATCTCCGAAATTCTCATCATAATATCATCTATGATTCCTCCGATGAAGCCTGCTATACCTCCATATATGGTTCCCAATACAGATGCCAGTGATACAGTAACCAAACCTGCTAAAAGCGACAACCGACTTCCGATAATAATTCTGCTTAGTATATCTCTTCCAAAATCATCAGTACCCAACCAATTAGAGTTGCTTGGAGCGCTGAATCTGGCCTCGAGATTTTGTGATATCGGATCATAGGGCATTATATTATTTGCAAGCAGAGCTACGAGTATCCAAGCTGTACATATTGTAATACCTATAGCAAAAAGTTTATTAGTCTTAAAAAGCTTGATAAATACCTTTATTACCTTTTTCTTCTTTTTTTCTGATTTTTGTATTTTTAAATAAGTCGTATCCATCATTTTAACCTCACTCTCGGGTCTATTAATCCATATAGCAGATCAACAACAAGATTTATCAATACATAATTTAAAGCTATCAAAAGTGCAACACCAATAATGGCTGTAAAATCAAGGGCTCTTACAGATTGATATGCATATTGACCAATACCCGGCCAGGCAAAAATTGTTTCAACAAGCACCATACCGCCCAATAGATTTGCAAGACCAAGTCCTATTACCGTTAAAACCGGTATCATAGAATTACCTAATGCATGCCTCATCAACAGTAATTTCCTGCCAACCCCTTTTGCTTTAGCTGTTCTGATATAATCGCTTGATAATACCTCCAGCAAGCTTGATCTAGTCGTTCGTGCTATTAATCCCATTGTAAATGAACCTAAGACTATACTTGGCAATATAAGATGTTTAAAGCTGTCAGCTGCAGTTTCCCAGTTACCGGTAATAATAGAATCAATCAAATACATTCCGGTAATATGAGCTGGTGGCTCCATAAAAGGACTGAGTCTGCCGGGTCCTGGTGCCCACCCTAATTTAAAATATAATAAATACAGGACAATCAACGAAAACCAAAATATTGGGATTGATACACCCATAATTGAAACACCTCTAAGAATCTGATCAGCAATGCGGTTTCTTTTTGTAGCGGATATTATACCAAATAATATACCGAAAAGCGTAGCAAAAATTATTGAAATAAAAGACAGCTCCAAAGTTGCGGGGAGGTTCATTTTAAGGTCTGAAAGGACCGAATTTCCTGTTCTGATTGAAATACCCATATCTCCCTTGCATAGTGCCTTTATATATTTGAAATATTGTATATATAAAGGCTGATCGAAGCCCCATTTCTGTTTAAAAGCTTCAACCAGTTTAGGGTTGTTCATGTTTCTTTGACTAAGGTTTGCAACAATAGGATCACTTGGAACCATATGGGATATTATAAAAACCATTGTTGCAACTCCAAATATCAATAATACCAGAAATATAAGACGTCTAAATAAATATTTCCAGAAACCCAAGATAACACCTCCGTATTTTTGTTTAATCTCCCATTTTGTCATTGTTCACATAATGAGTAATTCATTATATGCCTTTAAGAACAGTAATGAATTACTCATGTGTAGAACAATAAATATTTATTTGGAATATATTGTAATTGTTTTAATCCCAGCTTAATTTATATACATCAATCTTATATGCTTCTGTATATTCAGCTCCCTTTAAACCTTTTTTTACTGCTATTTTTTTAGGTACCTGTACTAATGGAATAAACGGGCTGTCATCAGCCATTTTTTCTTGAATTTTTTTAATTATAGCAGCTCGCTTTTCAACATTGTTTTCTATTAAAGCTTCATCTCCTAATTTAACCAATTCAGGATTATCTTCTGCTTTCCAATTTACTCTGAGTCCTACAAGCTGACCCGGCAAAAACGCAAGCTGATTATTAACGTCCATATAATCAGGTCCCCAAACCATTATTGAAAAGCCTTGGCGAGCATTTCTGTATTCTTCATATCCAACAGTTGTGTCCATGGTTCTTATTTCAGCATTTATACCAACCTTGCTCAAATCTTCTTTAACCTTTTGAGCCATGTTAAGCCATTTTATACCTTCGGTTGCATGTGTTATAGCATTAAACTCTATTGTAAAGCCATCAGGATATCCAGCCTTCTTTAACAGCTCTTTAGCCTTTTCTATATTTGTGTAATTTGGGTCTCTGGGCGGTAAAGCACCTAAAAAGCCAACCTGAATAATTGTTTGAGGAGTAATAGTGCCTTCGCCGCACATTGACTGCATACCTTTATAATCAAGTGCATAACGCACGGCTTTTTGTACATCAGGATTAGACATCGGACCGCCGATTTTTTCATCAGTATTCATAAATAAAAACAACATAGCAAAGGTATTTGAGCTAAGAATATTTAATTTAGAATTACCCTCAAGCTGCTTCATTTGGTCTGAATTAAGACTGAAAGCCACATCGATATCACCCTTTTGTACCATCAATGCTTGGGTATTTGAATCAGGCATATCCTTGAATATAACCTTTTCAACCTTAGCAGGACCATTCCAGTAGTTATCGTTTCTTTTTAACACTACCTCTACGTTTGGTGTATATTTTTCAAGTATAAAGGGACCTGAACCGGCAGAATTTTGTGTGAGCCATTGCTCTGCAGAATCGTTTAAGGAAGCATTTTCATCTGCTATGCCTCCGTTTGCTATAACAGTTTTACTGTCTAAAATACCAAAGGGAAATCCGGTAAGCTTAAATGCAAAGGCTGCATCAGGCTTTGATAGTATAATATTTACTGTGTAATCATCAGGAGTTTCTATTTTTTCTATATCTTCAGCCATAAAGGAAGGATTTCCCTTTAAATTTTTCAATCTGTCCAGGCTCCATTTTACATCCTTCGAGGTCATTTTATTTCCGCTGGAGAATTTTACGTCATCTCTTAATTTAAATGTAAATGTTTTCCCATCCTTAGAAACCTCGTAGCTTTTTGCCAGATAAGGCTCGGGTACTTCTGTACTATCGATAAATCTCAAAAGGTTATCATACAATCCATTTAGTACCGGAGCTGCAAATATTTCATATGCTCTACCTGGGTCAAAGGTTTCATAATCCGGTTCAAGTGCAATTATTACTTGATTTGAATTGCTTTCGGTTTTTGATTCTTTATTACTTCCCGAAGTTGTCGGTTTTTCTTTTTGTTCGGTTTGCTGTGAACAACCTGAGAAAACAAGGGCTGCAACAATTATTAATGCAACTATTTTTCTGATTTTCATTTTTTTCCTCCTAATTTGATTTTAAATATTTTATACAGTCAAAAATTATTAAAATTCAACTGTTTTTTATTTTGTAATATATGCAATAAATAAGAACATTAAGAATTGTGTAAATGACAAGCAATAAAGTGACCTTCTCCTGCATCTGTTAATACAGGTTCTTCATTCATACATCTGTCCGAACATTTATTGCATCTAGTATGGAATCTGCATCCGGAGGGAGGATTAACAGGATTTGGTACATCTCCATCAAGAACTATTTTCTTTCTGCTTGAACCAACCTCAGCCTGTGGGATTGCGGACATTAAAGCTTTTGTATAAGGGTGCAAAGGATTTCTATATAATTCATTATAGCCTGATACTTCTACTAACTTTCCGAGATACATTACTCCGACACTATCACTTATTTCATATACCACATTTAGATTGTGAGATATAAATAAATATGTGAGCGAAAGTTCCTTTTGTAAATCTTCAAGCAAATTAATTATTTGAGCTTGTATAGATACATCCAGTGCAGAAACAGGTTCATCACAAACAATAAGCTCCGGACTCAATGCAAGAGCTCTTGCAATTCCAATACGTTGCTTCTGCCCTCCTGACAGTTCATGAGGATATCTGCTGAGATGGTATTCAGCTAATCCTACTAAATCTAACAGTTCTTTAATCTTTTTATCTCTTTCTTGCTTTGTGAAGATTTTGTGAACAATATACGGTTCATTCAATATTTGACTGATTGTTCTCCTTGGATTAAGAGAAGCAGAGGGATCTTGAAAAACAATCTGGATTCTGCCTCTGTAATCTTTAAATTTCGATTTTGGCATTTTAGCAATATCCTTACCATCGAATATTATGCTGCCATCAGTAGATTCTATCAATCTTACTATTGTTCTGCCAAGTGTGCTTTTACCACATCCGCTTTCTCCGACAAGTCCGAAAGTTTCTCCTTTTTTTATACTAAAGCTGACGTTATCAACTGCTTTAACCTTAGCTTTTTCTGAACTAACCATACCTTTTTCTACACTATAATATTTTTTTAGATTTTTGATCTCTAATAAAAATTCATTCCCGCTCACTTGAAGCCTCCTTAAGATTTTCATGGAGCCAACATCTTACAAAATGTCCGCCGCCAATATCAATTATATCAGGTATAGCTATTTTGCATTTATCAATAGCTTCACAGCATCTTGGACAGAAAGTACAGCCCGGCGGCATATCATTAGGGTTAGGTACCATTCCATCAATTGCTGTCAGCTTGACTTTTTCAGGTGTTATTTTTGGTATCGATTTCAGAAGACCTTTAGTATATGGATGCTTCGGATTTGAAAATAATTCACTTACTTCAGCTTCTTCAACAACATGTCCGGTATACATAACTATGACCCTGTCACACATTTCAGCCACAACTCCCAAATCGTGAGTAATCATTATAATTGCAGTGTCCATTTCTTTTTTAAGTTTTTTCATTAGCTCTATAATTTGAGCTTGTATAGTTACATCTAAAGCAGTAGTTGGTTCATCGGCAATAAGAAGTTTAGGTTTACAGGCTAATGCAATTGAAATCATTACCCTTTGCCTCATTCCTCCTGATAATTGATGAGGATATTCCTTCGCTCTTTGTTCCGGTAATGGTATTCCAACCATTTTTAACAATTCTACTGCTTTTTTCATTGCGTCCTTCTTCTTCATCCCTTTGTGAAGCATAAACATTTCAGCAATTTGAAAGCCACATGTAAGTATCGGATTCAATGAAGTCATAGGTTCCTGAAAAATCATAGATATTTCATTTCCTCTTATTGATTCCATTTCCTTTTCACTTAGTTTTAACAAATTTCTACCTTCAAAATCAATACTACCATTTTCTATTTTTCCCGGAGGATCCGGAATAAGCCCCATAATCCCCAGTGCTGTAACACTTTTACCGCTACCGCTTTCACCAACTATCCCTAAGGTTTCTCCTTTGTTAATATACATATTTAATTTATTTACAGCAATTGTAGTTCCTTCTGACGTATTGAATTTGATGACCATATCATTTATTTCCAGCAATTTTGATCCCATATCAATCACCTTTAGCAGATTTAGGTTTTAGGTACCTATAACCTTAATTATATTATTCATTAGATTTTTATAATATGTTATTTCAAGTTAAGTTAATATTTAGGTTAACATAATATGTCAACCTAAATATTAACGTTGGAGGGGTAAACACATAATTAAATTGTACTGTTACTTAAATTTTCACCAACTAAAAACCATATTAGTTCGCAGTCTTCATTACTTTCATTTTTGCACCAATGTTTTGTTTCCTTAGGTATAAAGCTGAACTCACCGCTAGTTATATTCTTTTGAACCTTTTCCGTACCGGATACCAAGGTTCCCTTTAATACATAAGAGAATTCATCCTCCGCATGGGGATGCATACCTTCCAAAGGTATCCTTGCTCCGGGTTTTATTACGGCTTTACCCATTTTAATAATATTTTTACCTAAACATTTGTTAAGTGCATCAAACATCTGATATAAGCCGTAATCTGTCAATTGTAACTCATTAGTTTTAATAATCTCCATTATTACCTCTCTTATCAATTAGATTTTTTATATTTATAATAATTAAAATATAGGAGGTGTAAGAACTGATAAAATAATAACATCATCAGTACCTATATTTTTTATTTTATGCTTTAAAGTAGATGGAAAATGAATTATCTCTCCTACCTCCAATACATATTGCTTTTCGTCAATGTAAAAAACCGGAGTACCTTGAATTACGTAATGTATCTCTTCTCCGGGGTGTACAGAAGGATCCATATCTCTCCCAGGAGCTACCCTTAATATTATTCCCTCTAATTTTCTGCCTTCAAATTTTCCGCTGACAATTTGATGAGCTGAATAATCATTAAGCAAACGCAAAATTACATGATTGTCCTTTTTATGTACAAAATTTGTATTTTCTTCATAGCTAACTAAATCCTTTAAACTTACATCGAGTGCATCCGCTATTTTTTTTAAAGAAGTAATGGTTAACGAAGACACTCCACGCTCAACCTGAGATAAAAAGCTAATTGATAAATCAGTTTTTTCGCTAAGGCTTTTAAGAGTAATATTTTTATCTGTTCTGGTTTTTTTTATTATTTTGCTAATCTCATTCACTGAAACGCTCCTTTGAAGTATCTTATTAATTGAAGCCACACTGTAATTATAGTAGTGTGACTGTAATTTGTCAATATTAATTTTTATTTACTGCGAAATATATTTATAAATATTAAAAATAATAAGAGAATTTGATGAATATTTTGATTCCTTAACGGCAAGATCGTACCGTCCTTTGCAATCCCCGTTTTTAATTATATAGGTCATGAGAATTTTCCTATATAATTAAAATAATCGCTCTCATATGAAAGCAATATTTACACTTCTGTTAATCAAGACAATTTTACCAATGACTATAGCAAATTTCTGTAATCCCTTCGTCCATCAACAACAGCATATATAATTACAGTCTTTTTTTCTATATCAATCTTATAAAATACCATGTGTCTTTCAACAATTAAGACCTGGAACCCCTGCTTACATAAAATTGAATTATGTGGTATGCTTCCTGACTCTGGAAAGTTCGAAAGTCTATTAATAGCTTTTTCAATTTTATCCAAATAATTTAAAGCGATGTCAATACTTTCGGAATCATCTGCAATATAAAATATAATATCCCTAATCTGTTCATCTGCTTTGCCTGTCCTTACAATTCTATAATTCATTAGACTTTCTCTCCATTAGTGATGCACGTATATCATCAAAAGTATTTTGCATAGGAGAAATTCTTCCGGATCTTACATCATCCTCAGCTTCTGCGAGTGTTCGAAGGAGCTCTAACTCCGACTTCATTTTATAATATTCCTGTAGCCCGAGAATAGCAGTATCTCCACGTCCATTAACTGTAATAATAACCGGTTCCCTTGTATCACGACAAATTTTAGAAATTTCATTGTAATAATTTCTTAAATCCGCTGATGGTCTAATTGTTTCCATATAAAAAACACCTTCTTTCTCTTTTGATAGGCAAATTATATCATAATATTACTACGAGTTCAATAGTTTACGTCAAAATATATAGTTGAACTGAAATCTAATTGTGATTTTTTAGCCCCACATTGCAAAAAAAATTCATTTATCATCCTTTTATCTACTTCAACATCTATAGTATCATCAGGTAAAACAATTGTTACATCTTTTATTTTTATTTTTTTAATCATTTCCTTAATATCTTTGATATTTTCCCTTTGTTCATCAAATAAATGGTGATAGAAAGGTATATTTGGTATTAATGGCTTAAAGTCAACTGTATTTTTTGAACTACACAGTCCATTTACTATAATAAAGCCATCGTTCATGACTATAATATAAAATTTATTTGATTTAAACATGTCCTTTCCTTTCTTTTCAATAATTATCAAGACAACACATTTAAATTATTATTTACATTTATTTTTGAAAGTATTTATTTTAATTTTAAAAATTAATATTGACAACTTAGGTTTGTCGTGATAAACTTTCCATAGTAAGGTTTGTAGTAGCAAACCTAGTATGAGGAGGGTTGTTATGGAAAAATACAAATTATTTGATGCAGAACAAAAATTTATGAATATTATATGGGATAATGAACCAATAAATTCTACAGAGCTTTCTAATAAATGCTTTCATATTCTAGGTTGGAAAAAATCAACTACATATAATATGATAAGAAAATTGAGCGAAAAAGGATTTTTGCAAAACAATTCAGCAATTGTGATTTCTTTAATTAAACGTAACGAAATTCAAAAATATGAAAGTCATAATATAATTCAAAATACATTTAACGGTTCTCTGCCTGCATTTTTGACTGCATTTCTTGAACAGAAAAAGATTACAAAAGAAGAAGCAAACGAACTTAGACGTATTATTGAGGAGGCAAAAAAT
>DAIUCB010000050.1:0-12764 GCA_036846385.1 Bacillota bacterium
GAACGCTTTTATACTAGAATAAATGATGACTTATTAATTTGAGGAAAATGATGAATAAGGTTGATATGCACATACATACCAGTGCATCTGACGGTACCTGGGATGTTTATGAATTAAAGGAAGAATTGAAAAAAAATAAAATAAATATATTTTCAATAACAGATCATGACAATATTGATAATATAAAAAATATGGATGCAATATTGACTCCTGAGGATAATTTGCATTTTATACACGGTGTCGAGCTGACTACCGAATATGAAGGCAGAGAATATCACCTGACAGTATATAATTTTGATATAAACAATACTGCTTTGCTGGAATTGATGAACAAAACCAATCAAAACAGATTAGATTCAAATAAGGAATATATTGAAAAATATGCTGCTAAAAGGTTTGAAAATATTTCGATTGAAGATTATGAAAAATATGAATATGACAGAAAAAGAGGCGGCTGGAAATCTGCAAATTATCTGATAGATAAAGGAATTCACAAGGATTTAATCTCTCATTTAAAGGATGTAATCAATTCAGGCTATAAAGCAACACTTTTAAGTCCCGAGGAGGTTATAAAAACAGCTAAAAAAAGCGGGGGAATGGTATTTCTTGCCCACCCCTCATATAATTACAAAAGTGAATATATGCCTGAAAAGGAAATGAAATATTGGCTTGAGCTTGGTATAGACGGAATAGAATGCTATTCTCCCTACAACCAAGACCTGATTGACGGTTATGTGAAATTTTGCAAAAAGAATAATTTAATGATATCGGGAGGCTCTGATTGTCACGGCAGCTTTATAGCTTCAAGAAAGCTGGGAGTACCTCATGTGGATTTAACCGACTTGAACATTAAAAAATTGTTAAGATAAAGGCGGTATTACTATGTTTATGAATAAAAATATTACTGCTGTAATTGTTGCGGCCGGCAAGGGGACAAGGATGGGTTCGGAAATACCCAAGCAGTATATGACTATAGCCGGTATAACAATATTAGATACAACATTATATAAATTTGAAAAAAATAACCTTATTGATAAAATTATACTCGTTGTCAATAAGGAGGATATCGATTATGTCAGGGAAAATATTGCATGCGACTATTTAAAAATAGCATATGTTACGGAAGGAGGGAAAACAAGAACTGAATCTGTGTATAACGGGATAAAAATGGCTTCAGAGGACTGTGACCTGCTGCTTATACATGACGGAGTAAGACCCTTTATTTCTCATAATTTAATAAACAATTTAATTGAAAATGCAAATATATACAAAGCTTGTATACCTGTAATTGATGTAAATGATACAATAAAGGAGGTAGAATCGGGATTTGTGGAAAAAACATTAAACAGGGCTGCTTTAAAAGCCGTCCAAACGCCTCAGGCTTTCGATTACACATTGATCAGAGAATGCTATGATAAAGCTGTAAGGGAGGATACTGAATTTACAGACGATGCCTCCGTCATCGAATATTTCGGACATAAGGTAAAGGTAATTGAAGGCTTAGCCCGAAATATTAAAATAACTACACCTCTCGATTTGAGAATGGCCGAAATATTTGCAAGCATATACTGAGATTAAAAAAGGAGAATGTGAATATGAAAATAGGAATAGGCTATGATGTCCATGCTTTAGTTGAAAACAGACCTCTGATTATCGGAGGTGTTACAATACCATATGAAAAGGGCTTAGAAGGGCATTCTGATGCAGATGTTCTCATTCATGCGGTTATGGACAGTATTTTAGGGGCTATGGGAAAGGGTGACATTGGTTTTTTATTTCCCGATTCAGACTTGAAATTTAAGAATATAGACAGCAGGATACTACTAAGAAGGGTCTGTGACATAATGTATGAAAATAATTATAAAATCGGTAATATTGATGCTGTTATTATTGCGCAAAGGCCTAAAATGAGTATATTTATAGCTGAAATGAAATTAAATATCGCACAGGATTTAAAGACAGATATTAATAATATAAACATTAAAGCTACTACTACCGAGCATTTAGGCTTTGAGGGCAGAGGAGAGGGGATAGGGGCTCAGTCGGTATGCCTGTTGGAAAATTAGGAAAAACATTGTATTACATCTAAAAATTTGAGTATATCCAAAAGTATATCTCTGTGGTATAATCTTAATAATTAAGAATTGATATGAAATAATTGTATTTGACTTTAAATTCTTAATTATTATAGGGGGTAATGCAATGGAAATGTATCAAATAATAGCTGTAATAGGAATTATTGTATTTGCTGTTTTCCTATTATTAAAAAATAAAAAATCAGCTCAAAAAGAGATAAATAATTTAAATGAAATTGAATATGGAAGCTCATCAAGCACATGCTTTGATGATATAGCAGGAAACTATGAGGCAAAGGAAAATTTGCAGGAAATTGTGGATTTTATAAAAAATCCTGACAGGTACCGTAAATTTAATGCAAGAATGCCTAAGGGAGTATTGCTTTACGGAGCTCCGGGAACAGGAAAAACCTTGATGGCTAAAGCATTGGCAGGAGAAGCCGGAGTACCCTTTTATGCCGTATCGGGCTCTGATTTTGTACAGGTATATGCGGGCTTAGGTGCCGGCAGGATACGTACGCTGTTTAAAAAAGCTAAAAAATCGGGTAAAAGTGTAGTTTTCATAGATGAAATTGATGCTATCGGAAAAAAGAGAATGGGCGGCAACATGAGGGGAAGCGATGAAGGAGACAGAACATTAAATGCGCTCCTTACTGAAATGTCAGGCTTCAGTGATGCAGAGGGAACAGTTGTCATAGCGGCAACAAACAGAATTGATACATTAGATTCTGCCTTGCTCAGACCGGGAAGATTTGACAGGCAAATAGAAATTATGCTTCCGGACAGAGAAGCAAGAAAAGATATATTAAAGCTTTATATGGCTAAGAAAAACTGCGATGAAAATATAGATATTAATAAAATAGCAGACCTCACTGTATATTTTAGCGGTGCGCAGATAGAGAATTTAATCAATGAAGCTGCATTAACTGCAATAAGAGAAAATTCCGATAAAATCAGTACTAAAAATATTGAAAAAGCGTATTTGACTATATTGGCAGGAAAAGAGAAAAAGCTGCCTGAGGAAAATAAAAATCAAAAGGTGATTACTGCTTATCATGAAGCAGGACATGCTTTTGTATCTAAATATCTGATGCCTGAAAACAAAATAATAAGAGTATCGGTGATACCGACAAGCAAAGGTGCCGGAGGTTACACTTTAAGCACTCCCAATGCAGCAGATGTAATTTCAAAGTCTAAGATTAAAAAGCAGCTTTCTGTTTTATTGGCAGGCAGGGTTGCGGAGGAAGTTTTCTTCGGAAAAGACAATGTAACCGTCGGAGCCCAGAATGATATAGAGAGATCAACCTCACTTGCTGTTGATTACATTGCAAGATATGGCATGGATGAAGCTTCGGGCTTTGTAAGCTTTTCAGTTTTGGCAGAAAAGCTCAATATACCGTTAACCTCTGTAGAAAAATCCGTAAAGAAATTAATTGATGAATTATATTCTGAAGTATTGCATATAATACAAAATAACAAGGATAAGGTTGAGTCAATAGCTAATTTGCTGATAGAAAAGGAAGTTTTGTTTGAAGCTGATTTAAATTAAATTATTTATTCACTATTATTATTTTAAAATCAGGGTAAAATATAACAGCAGGAAAATAATGAATCTTAATAATCCTATATCTGTTGTTAGTTGAAATAAAATGAGTTGAAAAATTTTAAAAAATATGATATAATATATAAAATTGAAGCCTGCGGTGTACGGAATCCATTTAATTCAACCGACATATTGTAAAAGGGTATTCGTGTTTAGGTACCTATGACAGGCCCGCTTTGACGGGAAGCCAGAATCACTTAACAGAACGCCCACCTGCTTAGATGCGGGTGTGAATTATTGGTTTGCGGCACATGCGGGTTTATATTTTTTTTGAGGAAAATCAGGAAAAAACGATTGCTAAATATATTAAATGCATATATAATGAAATTATAAATATATATCAAATATTTACATATTATCAAAAATATTATAGGAGGAAAGCATGATTACAATAAAGGATGTTGCCAGAATGGCTGAAGTATCAATTTCAACAGTGTCAAGAGTAATAAATGATTCAAAGCCCGTAAGTCCGGAAGTAAGAAGAAAAGTGCTGAAAATAATCGAAGAAACCGGCTATAAGCCAAATGATGTCGCAAGAAGCCTAGTAACAAGAAGATCATATTTAATCGGCGTAATTGTCAATAATCTGGCACAGAGCTACGTTGCGGATATAGTAAGAGGAATAGAAGAAATAGGAAAAATGTACGGCTATGACATTCTTCTTTGCAGCAGTTATTCAAGCAAGGAAACTCAGGAAAAATACCTGCAGCTTTTAGACAGAAAGCAAGCTGAAGGACTATTTTTAGTAGGAAACAAGTTTGATGATGACATAATAGAGCTTGCAAAAAGTTTAAATAAACCATGTGTGTTTTTTACAAGAGATGTAAAGGAAAACATGAATTACATATCTATAGACTGCAATGCGGCAATTTATGAGATGACAAACTATCTCATAAAAGAAGGTCACAAAAAAATTGTTTATGTTTCTGATTTTGAGGACAGAACATCGGTAGAAAGAGACAAAATAGCAGGCTATATGAAAGCTGTAGAGGACAGCGAGCTGAAGTTTTCCCACATATATGTAGTTGGAGGAGGAAAACACAGCAAGGCATATGAGCTGGGCAAAAAAATAGTAAAGGACAGCGGCAGCTTTACGGCTGTAGTTTGCAGCAATGACGAAATAGCCATAGGGATTATGGATAGCTTTATAGACAATGGTATCAAAATACCTGATGACGTATCGGTTGTCGGATTCGGTAATATAAGAGAGGGCAAATTTGTAAGACCGGAGCTGACTACAATCGGCGAGCCATTCTACGATGTGGGAGCAGTAGGTATGAGAATGCTTATAAAAACTATAAAGGGTGATAAAACACAACGCGGTCTAATGGAGCTTCCATTTACTATAGAAAAAAGAAGCAGCATTAAATCACTGCTATAATAAGATTTTTGGTAAACAAATGGGAAGTTAGATTATTTTTGTTGAAAAACATAGAATAATTTTACTTAATGACTGACATATAATGCTAAAAAATTTCATCATGTAAATCTATAATAAATATATTGAAAATTATTGTTGCAGAAATTTCTTTGACATAATTTGAATATAATATATTGGAGGATTACATATGAAAAACGGCTTTATATATTTTCTTTTAGCATCTCTGCTTTTAAGCTATAATTCAATCGGAGGCTATGAGAATTATGAGGAAAAGGACATTGTAGAAAATTTATTAAACCAGCGTATTGTCATAATGAATGAGTTTCTGTATGGCGAAAAGGATTCAGAAAATGTTGAAAAGCTAAATGAAAAGCTTAATGAAATTGAAGCTGAGGAGTTATTGAGTAACGATTTGGCTATTTTATACAAGGTTATAGATAATCCTACCGATTATGAGCTGGCTGTAAATGTAAAGGTTGATAAAATAAAAAGTCTTAATGAAACAGAAGAGGGCTTATCTATCAATGCCGATTTAAATTGGCTCATGAGCGGTTATGACGGCGAATTTAATATGATAAAAAACTATGATATAAATTGTATTGAATCGGCCGGAAAGGTATACCTTACTGCTTTAAAATATATTGAATAATTTAATAAAGGAGCAATAATACAATGACAAAAAACAATGAATTACTTCATAAAAAAAAGTTTACCTGGGAAAAATTAAATGAAAAAGAGAGACAAGAGGTTTTCAGCCTGGGAGATGACTATAAGCAATTTATTGATGCATCTAAAACAGAAAGACTTTCAATCAAGGAAATTGTCAGAAGAGCCGAAGAACAAGGCTTTAAGCCCTTGAGTGAAGTAAAGGAAGTAAAACCCGGCGCTAAGATTTATTATGTAAACAAAGGTAAAAGTGCGGCACTTATAGTTATAGGTAAGGAAAAAATCGAAAAGGGAATGAATATTGTCGGTTCTCATGTAGATTCACCGAGAATAGATTTAAAACAAAATCCCTTATATGAAGAGCATGGAATTTCCTTACTAAAAACTCACTATTATGGCGGAGTAAGAAAATATCAGTGGGTTACTCATCCTCTGGCTTTATACGGAACTGTTGTTAAAGCAAATGGAGAGGTGCTGGATATAGCAATAGGAGATGACATAAACGATCCTGTATTTTACATAACAGATTTGCTTCCTCACCTTGCAAAGGATCAAAATGACAAGAAGCTTGGAGAAGCAATTGAAGGTGAAGGACTAAATGTGATAATCGGAAGTCTTCCTGCTGAAGGCAAGGAAGATGAAAAGAAATTTAAGCTTAATGTACTTAAAATATTAAATGAAAAATACGGTATGATAGAAGAGGATTTCCAGACAGCTGAGTTTGAGATTGTACCGGCAGGCAGCTCAAGAGATGTGGGTATAGACAGAGGAATGATAGCAGCATACGGTCATGACGACAGAGTATGTGCATATACATCATTAAAGGCTGTTTTTGAAGTTGAGAACAATGATAAAGCGGCAGTGGCTTTGTTTGCCGATAAGGAAGAGGTAGGAAGCATCGGAAATACAGGTATGCATTCTGAATTTTTCAACAACATGATAGCAGAGCTTATTATGATTGAAAACGGCGGTACATACAGTGATATAGTTTTAAAGAGAGCCTTGGCAAACAGCAGCATGCTTTCCTCTGATGTAGCGGCAGGTGTGGATCCTACATATCCCGACGTTTCAGAGCTTCAAAATGCGGCTATTATGGGTCAGGGAGTAGCAATGATTAAATATACAGGCAGCAGAGGAAAATCAGGTGCAAATGATGCTAATGCTGAATTTATAGGCAGACTGAGAAGAGTATTCAACGAAAATAATATTAATTGGCAGTCGGCTGAGCTTGGCAAGGTTGATCAAGGCGGCGGCGGCACAATTGCATATATAATGGCTAATCTGAATATGGATGTTGTGGATATCGGAGTACCGGTTCTGAGCATGCACGCTCCCTTTGAGGTAATATCCAAAACAGATTTGTATATGACATACAAAGCGTATAAAGCCTTTTACAATAAATTCATTTAATGGATGAAATATTGAAAATAATAAAAATCTAAAGGATATTCAATGATATCTTTTAGATTTTTTAAATTTAATTCTTTAACTTTTTGTTATATTTATTCAAAAATCCTAAAAAAACTTGTCAAAATTATTTATAAATGTTATAATGAAGCCTAAATATTTTATTATAATAAACCAATTAACTATAAATATTTATTTCAATTTTATTTTGCAGGAGGACAAAATGTGTAATAATTGTAAATCAGAAGAAATGTATGAGGATCTCAAAAATGAAGATATAGACATTTCACTTTTATACCCCGTTATTGAAAAATACGGTAAGGTAAAAGGAAGCTTAATTAATATACTTCAAGCGACTCAGGATATCTATGGATACCTGCCGATACAAGCACTAAATTATATATCCGATAATACAGATAATAAGAAATCAGTAATATACGGGGTAGCTACATTTTACACTCAGTTTAGGCTAAAGCCTATCGGAAAATATTTAATTCTGCAATGTCAAGGGACAGCCTGTCACGTTAACGGCTCCAAAGAGGTTTCACAAGCACTGTGTGAAGAATTAAATATTATGCCGGGACAAACTACAGAGGACGGTTTATTTACCCTTGAAGATGTGTCATGCTTAGGATGCTGCAGCTTAGCTCCGGTAATAATGATAAACGGTGAAGCTTACGGTAATCTTACGCCTGCTGAGGCTGTAAAAATTATCAGAAATATTCGTAAGGAGGACGTGGCTTAAATGAAAGTATTGGTTGGACTCGGAAGCTGCGGTATAGCTGCAGGCGGTAGAAAGGTAATAGAAAGTATCAACAGTGAAATATTAAAAAATAATTTGGATGTAACGGTTGAACCTACGGGCTGTGTAGGTATGTGTTTTCACGAGCCGCTGGTTGATATAATCGACGGAGAGAAAAAGTACACCTATGGACGCGTAAATTCGGATATAGCAAAAAAAATAGTAGAAAGTCATTTAGTAAAAGGCGTTCCTTTAAATGATTATATAATATATACAAATGATGAACCGGACAATTATGTAGTAAAGCAATTAAAGGTTGCACTGGAAAACTGCGGACAAATAAATCCCGAAGCTTTAGAGGATTATTTAAATGTCGGTGGATATCAGGCACTCGAAAAGGTTTTAAAAACAATGACTCCGGAGGAAGTAATAGAAGCAATTAAAATATCAGGTCTGAGAGGCAGAGGAGGAGCCGGCTTCCCAACATGGTTCAAGTGGGATGCGGCAAAAAAATCTCCCGGCAATGAAAAATATGTAGTGTGCAATGCCGATGAGGGAGACCCGGGTGCCTTCATGGACAGAAGTGTTATAGAAGGAGATCCTCATAAGCTGATAGAAGGTATGATAATATGCGGCTATGCTATCGGTTCAAATCACGGAATAGTTTATTGCAGAGCTGAATATCCTCTTGCAATTGAAAGACTTAATATAGCAATGGAACAGGCAAAGGAAAAAAATTATCTCGGAGACAATATTTTCGGTACAGGCTTTAATTTTGATTTGAGAATTAAAATGGGTGCCGGCGCCTTCGTGTGCGGTGAAGAAACTGCATTGATAGAATCTCTCGAGGGTAAAAGAGGTATGCCGAGACTTAAGCCTCCTTTCCCGGCACAATCAGGATATTGGAGAAAGCCGACAAATATTAACAACGTTGAAACTCTTGCCAATATTTCGTGGATAATATCCCACGGACCTGAAAAGTTTGCAGCAATAGGCAAGGATTCAAGCAAGGGAACCAAGGTATTTGCTTTATCGGGAAAAATTAAGCTCGGAGGGCTTGCTGAAATTCCTATGGGAATGTCATTAAGAGATATCATTTACGGTATAGGCGGCGGAATTAAGGGAGATAAGAAGTTCAAAGCAGTACAGCTTGGCGGACCGTCCGGCGGATGCTTGCCTGAATCACTCCTTGATACTCCCGTAACCTATGAGGATTTAAATAAGACAGGTGCAATAGTCGGGTCAGGCGGTATGGTCGTTATGGACGAAACAACCTGTATAGTCGATGTGACTAAGTTTTTCTTAAACTTCACATGCAATGAATCCTGCGGCAAATGTACCTATTGCAGAGTCGGTACAAAGAGAATGCTTCAGATATTAGAAAAAATAACATCAGGAAAGGGAACAATGGAGGATTTGGATGAGCTTGAAAAGCTTGCTGTAAGCGTTAAGGACGCATCCCTTTGCGGACTCGGACAAACTGCTCCGAACCCTGTATTGACCTCATTAAAATATTTTAAGGATGAATATATTTCTCATATAGTAGATAAAAAATGCCCTGCAAAGAAATGTACTGCTCTCCTGACCTATACGATAAATACCGAGAAATGTACCGGATGTACTCTTTGTGCAAGAAAGTGTCCTGTTCAGGCTATTGACGGAACCGTAAAGAAGCCTCATGTAATCAGTCAGGACAAATGTATTAAGTGCGGCAATTGTTATTCTGCATGTAAATTCGGTGCAGTTGAGATAATATAAAATCAGAGAGAGGAGCAAAAATAGTGACTTCAATAAAATTTAATATAAACGGAAAAGAACTGACTGCGGCTGCAGGTAAAAATATTTTAGAAGCAGCCCTGGAAAATAATATAGAAATCCCTCATTTGTGCCATGACGAAAGAATTGAAGCATACGGCGGCTGCGGTTTATGTATAGTAGAGATAGAAGGAATGCCGAAGCTGGCAAGAGCCTGTTCAACACCTGTTACAAACGGCATGGTAATAATGACAAATACAAAAAGAGTTTTAGATTCAAGAAAAATGGCGTTAGATATGCTGGTATCAACGCATATAGGAGATTGTAAGGCGCCATGTACCCTGGGATGTCCCGCTCATACAGATGTACAGGGCTATGTTGGACTGGTAGCCAATAAGCAGCCTAAGGAAGCATTAAAATTGATAAAGGAAAAGCTTCCTCTTCCTGCAAGTATAGGAAGAGTATGCCCTCACCCCTGCGAAAAAGCATGCAGAAGACAAATGGTTGAGGATCCTATTTCAATAGCATGTATAAAGGTTTACGCTGCGGATTATGATTTAAATGACGAACAGGTATATATACCTGCAGTCAAGCCATATACAGGCAAAAAAGCTGCGGTGGTCGGAGCCGGACCTGCCGGACTGTCGGCTGCATACTTTCTTGCAAAGGAAGGTCACAGGGTAGAAATATTTGAAGCTATGCCAAAGCCAGGCGGAATGATGAGATACGGTATTCCCGAATATCGTCTGCCGAAAAGCGTTATAGATGCAGAGGTAGCTGTAATTGAAGCAATGGGAGTTAAAATCAATTATGGAGTAAAAATCGGAGAGGATATGACTCTTGGGTATTTACAAAATAATTATGATGTTGTTTTCCTTGGTATAGGAGCATGGAAAAGCTCATCCCTCAGATGTGAGGGCGAAGATACGCCGGGAGTAATGGGTGGTATCGACTTTTTGATAAAGGTAGCGGAAAATAAACCTGTAAAGCTTGGCAAAAAGGTTATAGTAGTAGGCGGCGGCAATACGGCAATGGACGTAGCAAGAACAAGCATAAGGCGTGGTGCTGAAGAGGTAAGGGTAGGTTACAGAAGAACAGAGGACGAAATGCCTGCCGAAAAAATTGAAAGAAAGGAAGCTAAGGAGGAGGGAGTAATTTTCTCATTCCTGTCAGCTCCTACACTGGTATTGAGCGACGGTAATAAGGTTACCGGCTTAAAATGTGAAAAAATGGTGCTTGGAGAAAAGGACGCTTCAGGCAGACAAAAGCCTGAGCCTACAGGAGAATTTTCAGAGTTTGAGGCTGATACAATCATCGCTGCCATAGGACAAGAGGTTGTATGCGGTAATATAGATGTAGCACAGGGTAAAAAGAAAACAATAGAGGTTAAAAAGGGTACCTTTGAAACCAACCTAAAGTGTGTATTTGCAGGAGGTGACGCAGTTACCGGACCGGATATAGCCATAGGAGCGATTGCGCAGGGACAGCAGGCTGCAGGAGTTATGAACAGCTATCTTGAAGGAAAAATCATTCCATATTATGATTTGCCTCTTGTTTATCAGGATGACCTGACAAAAGAGGACTTTAAAGACAGAGAAGTTAAGGAAAGAGTTGAGCATCATACAGTCAATGCTGAAATAAGAAGGAATACCTTCCAGCCTATATTGCCAACAATGACTGAGGAGGAAGCATTAAGAGAAGCCTCAAGATGTCTGGAATGCGGCTGTAAGGATTATTTTGACTGCCAGCTTGTTGATTATATTAAAAAATATGAAATTGACACGACAAAGGATTACGGCAAAAAAGAAAGAAAATATAAAGAAACAGATCATCCTTTTATAGCTCAAAATCAGGATAAATGTGTACAGTGCGGATTATGTGTCAGAACCTGTCAGGAGGTTGTGGGAGCTGCGGCTCTCGGACTTGTCAACAGAGGCTTTGATACTGTTATTGCACCTGAATTCGAGCATGGCTTGAAGGATACTGATTGTATATCCTGCGGTCAATGTATAGATGTGTGTCCTACGGGAGCATGGCTTGAAAAAAGAACCAACATTAAAGAAATACCTCTCAATCTGGAAAAAACAACATCGGTATGCAGCTATTGTTCTGTTACCTGTAACGTTGTTTATGAGCATAAGGATAATGTTGTTTACAAGGCTGCTAATTTGCCGGGTATAAAAAATGCAATATGCGGTAAGGGTAAATTCGGTATAGAGCATATAAATGATAAAAACAGAATATTAGAGCCGAAAATGAAAATTAACGGAAAGCATGAAGCTGTATCCTTTGATGTTTCACTTTTCGAAATATCCAAGAGATTGAGAAGCATACAGAATTTGTATGGAGAGAATCAGATAGCATTTGTCGTATCGCCGAAATTGACCAATGAGGAGCTGGCAAATGTTAAAGCTGTAGCGAAAGAGCTGGGTACTGAATTAACGGGCTCCTTCCTCATTGAAAAAGAATCGGGAATAGAAGCAGTATTAGGAAAAAATAAATCTACTGCAGCCTTTAGTGAATTAGAATCAGCTGACCTAATAATATCGGCAGGTCAGGTGTATGAGCAGCATCCTTCTCTGGGTATAATGCTTAAAAAAATAGCTCAGAAAACAAAAATAATGTCAGCCTGTCTCTTACCGACCAGAATGAACGATTGGTCACAAAGGTCGCAGCTTGATAATTACGAAATCTTCTTTGCAGGAATGCTGAAAGCTCTTATTGAAAAGGGAGCTATAAAGGAAGAGGTATTAAATAGGTTTTCAAACATCAATGAGCTAAGAAAAGCACTGGCTGATATAGAGATTACAAAATCAATGGAGTCCGCAGCGGAAGCATACAAAAATGCCAAGAAGCCTATAATAGTGGCAGATGAAAATACTGTGCAAAATGAAGCATTGAAGGTTTTGGCAAATATTACGGTATTGACCGGAAATGACAACAAGCCTCACAGAGGATTGATCGTCACTAAACCAAAATGCAACAGTCAGGGAGCATGGGATATCGGCTTCAGAACCTCTCGTGAGGAAATTACAGAAGCTCTGGAGAAGGGAAGTATAAAAGGTCTCGTAGTAATAGGAGAGGATATATTAGGCTGTAACCCTGAGCTGAAGGAAGCTGTTAAGAAATTAAAGC
>DAIUCB010000051.1:0-12727 GCA_036846385.1 Bacillota bacterium
TTATATACCATGTTGACATCTGACAGCAATAACATTGATGCCGTTTTTTTACCAAAGGGCGAGAAAATTCTTTCGAGTGACGAGTTAAATGCATACGGTCAGGATGGACTTATCCTTGATTTATCCAATCAAATATCAGAGAATGATAACTTGAATCAAATAATGAATAAATATAAAGCATACGGTTTGTATGATTTGATGAAATGTAATGGAGCAATGTATTATATGCCTAATATGGATACAGCAAGAAAATCACAGAATATGCAAATGCTTTGGATTAATGTCGGCTGGTTGAAGCAATTAGGATTGCAGATTCCGAAAACAACCGATGAACTAATAAAAGTATTAGAAGAATTTAGAGATTATGATCCAAATAGGAATGGGCGAAAGGATGAACTTCCGCTTATAAGCTGCGAAGCATCTTATTCCACGCAAAGCTATAATTATCTTTTGAATGCTTTTATTTATAATGACCCTCTTCATGGCAGAATGTATCTAGATGAGCAAGGGATTACCGGATATGCCTCAACAGAGGACTCCTTTCGAAAAGGGCTTATTTTTGTAAAGAACTATATGAACATGAACTTCTTTCAGACAATTGTTTTTCTTATACATCAAAGCAGATGAAAGAACTAGTGAATGATCCGGCAGATTTAGTTGGTGCATTTACTAGCAAGAGCATTGCTGATGTTGTTTACCCTAATTGTCCTGATATACTTGCAAAATTTATTCAGGTACCTCCGCTTCTTGGACCAGAAGGCCAACAGAATGCTGTATGGGTTAGTTTTGAACCTGAAATTGGTGGTTATATACCTGCCAATAGCAGACATCAAAAAGAAGCATTGCATATAATGGATTTTATGCTATCTGAAGAAGCTTCTCTAATATCTGAATTTGGAGAAGAAGGAGTAGATTGGAAGTATTCGGATAGTGGAGATTTATCGACTTATGGAAGCAAGGCAAGAATAGCTACTATCAATTACTTTAATGATATTGTTCAAAATAAAAATTATGCCGGAGCGGGACCTCGTGTTCTGGATACATCACTTTCTAATGGAGTAACATGGAACGGAAACCACTCTTTGGTTGAATATATTGATGCCCGTGCAGTACTTGTTTATGAAAATTATTATGGTAGTACAAAAGATAAAGATATTACCTTAGCATTAAATGATGAAGATGGATATTACAAAGAATTGTGTGCTTACACAGATGATATGATACTAAGCTTTATAACAGGAAAGAATGATGTTTTGGATGATGAAGTTTGGCAGCAATTTTTAGAACAACATAAGGAAATAGTAGAAAAAATGAATGCAGGGATGGTAGATAATGAATGAAGGGTAAAATAATAGTTATTGAGGTTATTTTTTTTATGATAGGCATATTAACGGGTTGTGCAGTAATAGAAAATAAGACAGACAGGACAGATGAGATGCAAAGCTGGGTAGAGAGTGCAAATCTGTCTGATCAAGCAAGTAGTGAGGAACTTTATAAAGCTGCGTTAGAAGAAGATACCTTAGTAATTTATTCCGTATCCTCCAGGGTTTTTGATGTAAAAACCGGATTTGAAGAAGAGTATCCCGGACTTACTGTAGATATCAGAGATGTTCGTGGTGATGACATTGTGAATATGGTATTAAATAATTATGAAAAGAAGGACTATGCTTGCGACCTTGTGATATGTAGTGACTGTGATGGAAGCCTTTATAAAAAACTGATTGAACCGGGTATCGTTTATCCTTATATTCCATGGGATATTGCACCAAATATGAAAGATGGTCATGCTGAACATGAGCTGGTATTTCTTGGTGAAGCGATGATGCTTATCTACAATAATGAAATATTTGAATCACAACCGTTAGAGAATTTATGGGAATTGACTGAGGCTGCTTATAAGGGAAAGATTATCATGGCAAATCCATTAAGTTCCTTTTCAACCTATGGCTTTTGCTCTGCGCTGTTAACAGAATCTGAGACTATGGAGAAGGCGTATACAGATTATTGTGGAGAGGTACTCACTGTTCCGGAAGGAAAATGTGCAGGAGAGATATTCTGGGAAAAAGTAGCTCCCAATATCATATTTACCAATTCTAGTGATGAAGTCATGGAGGGAGTAGGAAATAGCAGAAGCGATGGTAGCTGGATAGGAATTATGATATCAAGCAAAATGCGATACCGGGATTTAGGTTATCATCTTTCCCCCATCTATGAGCTTGAACCGTTTTCAGCGGTATACACGCCAAATAGCGTAACCATAGCAGGAGGCTCAAAAAATATTAATTCAGCAAAGCTGTTTATTCGATATTTGCTTGGGGAAACAGATGGAAAGGGAGAGGGATTGTTGCCTTTTTCTACGGTTGGAACATGGTCAAGTCGTACTGACGTGGAGGATGGTAATCCCATTCCATTAAGAGAGATGGATATTGTCTATCTTAATAAGGAATATATCTATGATAATCGTACGAAAATGTGTACGTTTTGGGAAGAACTATTAAAGGAGAATGTTGTTGAGTAATATAAAAATAAAAAGAGAATCATTAATGCGAGAACTGAAATTGACAGTATTAGCTTTAAGTACCGCTATGTTTGCTATGTGGTTTCTTTTTTATGCATATATGAATAACACGATAAAAAATTATGTAATTGAAAATATGGAACAGGTTTCTTCGCAGATTATATCAGAGCTTAGCCGTTCCTTTCTTCAATTAGAGGAAGTGTCCTTTGCATTATCGGAAGCGGAAACTGTAATTCAATTAATGAATGCCGAAGATAGCATTGAATTTCATAATAGTACATCTGCTGTGGAGAAGGTTCTTGATGGGCTTTCAGTGGATACTTCTTTTATGGACAATCTGATTTTTTATAATGAGAAAGAGATGTTCTATCGTTTTTCTGGAAGCATCAGTAATACAGGAATTCAGAGGATGATGAACATAATTAGTAAAGATGAAATAGGCAGGCATATAAAGATAAGGCTAGATGACACCAATTATGTTGGATATGTTGCAAATATTGGTGAAAATAATTGTTATTTTGGAAAAATTGTGATGCTGACGGATGAAAATGATATTTATCGATTATTTCAGCAATTAGCAGGAAATGAGGATATGAAGATTGCACTTGCTGCGGATGGAAAGGTTATAGTTTGCAGTGAAGAAACTATGATAGGAAGAGAAACTAAAGAACTTATGATTAACAATTCTTATATCATACATAAGCAGGTTGGATTCACGCCATTTGAGTTATTGGTGTCATATGAAGATTCTAACGATGAAATGAGTTATCTGTTTTTGGCAGCAATGATTGTAATGGCAACAATTCTTTTACTTATTTTATCAATGTTTTTGCATTTTTGGAAAAAGAAATTCTTTGCACCTCTTCAGACTGTCATATCAGAAGTTGAAGACTTTAGAGGTGGAAAGCAAGAGATATTATTACTGACCGGAATGGAACACTTTGATGGATTGGTCAGCGGTATCAATGACATGGTAGAACGTATCCAGCAAAAAGAAAAGGAAATATTTGAGGCTACCTATTCTTTGCAGGAAGCGGAGATTAAAAAGCAGAAAGCATTTATTATTTCATTAAAGAAACAGATTAGTGCACATTTTACCGTAAATGTCCTCAATATCATTAAAGCACTTTCTGCAACAGGTGAGAATGAAAAAGCAGGATTATTGTGTGATGGACTGTCCTTTCTTCTTCGTTATGCAAATGCAGGAGATAGTTTTATTAGTGGTATGGATGAGTTTTTTGTATTAGAGAAGTATACAAAAATTATGGAGATACGGTATCCTAATCGTTTTGTAGTTGAGATTGATATGGAGGATTATCTGGAGGAATTGGAACTTCCAAGGATGTTATTACAACCTATTGTAGAAAATAGTATCTTACATGGACTAGTCAGTATGAATGACAGAGAAAAGGGAGCGGTACATGTATTTAGTATATTAGAAACTAATTGTTTAAAAATCATAATCGAAGATAATGGCGGAGGAATAGAAACCGATCAGCTTACAAAGCTCATAGAAGAAATCCGATGTGCAAACAAAGAAGATGCTCCGGTTGAAGGATTAATTCATGTGGCACTTGTTAATATACAAAGAAGAATTGTATCATATTTTGGCAGTGAATATGGTATTTTGATTGAATCTGAGAAAGGAAAGGGAACAAAAGTAACAGTAAGGCTTCCGGTCCTTAATCGAGGCATATAACATTATATAATCATATAACTTTCGTGTAATTTCAAATTAATTCCACGAAAGTTTTTTTTATTGTATAGTTCTCTTTACTATACAATAAAAAACGAGGATTGCAAAGGACGGGACGTCCTTGCCGTTAAAGGGGGTGCTCAGTAAAAATGCTTTTATAAAGCATTTTTACGCCGAAGGGGGACATAGGTCCCCCTAGCGGAAGTTGCGCAGCAACTTTTTTGTGAAGATTTTACCAACGAATGTGAATCTAGTCTATGTATTTTACTGATAGCCACATATAGAATATAAAGGTAATTCATAAGGTTACGTTTATACCAATGAGTTATTAGCTTGTGAAGTAAATTTTAATTATGAAAAGGTGGGAGAGTGTATATGAAAAAATTATTAAACAAAATAATATCGTATGTGTTGGTTTTATGTATGATTTTATCAGTTGTTCCAATGCAAGCCTATGCAGAGGGAGAACTTGTAATTTCGGGAGGTTTAGAAGGAATAGACTATACAAAATTCGGTGATTTGATAACGGTTAAAACTTCTACACCGCTTACGATATCAGGTTCTACTACAACAAGGAGAATTGAGGTTGAAGCAAATGCTACAGCTAATGTGACATTGAATGGTGTTAATATCAAGGTTATTGATGCTTCGGCTGTCAAAATTAACGAGGGTGCAACTTTAAATTTGAAAATTGAAGGCACAAATTCATTAACAGGAAAAAAATTATCAACTTATACTTATTATGCCGGTATAAATGTTCCTGAAAATGCAACGCTCAATATATCAGGTACAGGAAGCCTTGAAGCAATATCATTATGGGATTATAACGGGGAAGAACAAATAAGCAGCGTAGGTGCAGGTATTGGTGCAAATGATGACTATTCTGATACAACTATTATTAAAGCAGGTAAAATTAATATTACTTCAGGTACTATAAAGGGTATCGGAGGAATAGGTGTAGGTGGATTAAATGCGGATATAACAATCAGCGGCGGAACAGTTACCACTGAGAAAACAGCTCAGATAGGTTTAGGTGGAGAAAGTTCAAAAATTGAAATTATTGATGGAATTGTAAATGTTGGGGGAAAGGTTATAAATTACGGCAATGAATCCCAAACTTTATATACTCCATATGCTCTTGGTGGTGAAAACTCTACTGTAAACATAAAGGGTGGAGCTGTCACTGCTATGGGTGGTGACGTAGGTATAGGTGGTACTAATTCCAGTACAACAATTGATGGAGGAATTGTAACTGCAAAGGGTACTCGTGATGTAGCAATAGGTGGGCAAAGACCAAATATAACTATAAACGATGGAACAGTCAAGGCATTTGGGTTAAATACAGGTATTGGTTCAGAGTTTTATAATTGGGCTGATGAGGCTGATGATAGTTTAAGTGTAAACATCAACGGGGGAGATATAACTGCATGGGGTGGTTGTGATTTCTCTGTAGATGAATCGGATTTTGAAGAAGGTTATGACTTTAAATATAGTTATGACGGCGAGTATGGGATAGGTGGACATTTTCATCATGAACCACAAGCCCAAAGCATTATTATCACCGGAGGTAAAATTGATGCTAAAGCAGGAAAAGGCGGAATAGGTTCTAACTTTGATGAAAAAATCATCGGAAATGATTACTATAACTGGGAATCAAATGAAAGGTTTCTTATAAAGATTTCAGGCGGGGAAGTTAATGCAGAAGCAACTTGGCGAGGCTGTGGTATAGGCGGACTTATGAATTCCTACGACCACCGTACAATCGAGATAACCGGTGGAACGATCAACGCGATAGGAAGAGAAGGAGCAGGTATAGGCGGTGGTGACTGCGGAGACGGTTCAACAGACAGAAGCGTCATAAGAATTGGTGGAGATGCATATATCAAAAATGCAATCAGCTATAGCGGCGGAGCAGGAATCGGAGCCAGCGGAAGCTTAAGAGATGAAAATAATGAGAATCCTGTGGGCTTTGGCGGAGGAAGAATCATTATAGAAGGCAATGCCGGCATAGGTAAAAATACCTATTCAGAGGAAGGTGCTAAATCTTTCGAGTCAGGCAGAGGTGCTTCAGCCGGTATAGGCGGTTCCGGAGGAGGAGTCATAAAAGGCGGCTCAGGCGGATATATTGAAATTAACACTACCGGCAACATTCGTGCGAGCAGCATCGGAGGAGGTTCTGCATGCTACCTAGATTATGTGAATAGCTCTCAAGTTTATTCCGGAGTAGGCGGAGACGGTGGCACCATAATCATAAAAAGCGGTAATATAATTGGAGAGTTTCAATCAGTTGGCGATTTAAGAAAGACAAGCGAAGGTAACTATGTAGGTTCGGCTAATGCTTTTATCGGCGGCGGCGGCGGATATGAAAAAGGTGGTAACGGCGGAAATATCACTATTAACGGTGGAAATATAGGTACGACCAATGGTACTATCAGTTCAAGTTTAGCTGTAGCAAGAGATAGTTCTTATAAAATTATAGCAGGAATTGATGGAGTTGGTGGTGCTGCCATAGGCGGAGGAAACGGAGCCGGTGGTGGTAATATAACAATAACCGGTGGAAACTTCGATATGTATCCTGGTATCGGTGATGCTAATGAATATACTGGAAGTAAACCTGCGCTAATTGGTGGAGGAACTAAGGGTGGTAGCGGCAATATCATGATTTCAGGCGGACAAATATCTGATAAATCATATGGTATTAGCGGATATTATATGATAGGTCACGGAACTAACTATTCAGGTACTGACGGCTCAGTTAAAATTACGGGTGGCAGTATAAGAAAATCATATGATGAGGCAAATGATATAAATCCTAAACCTGTTAACAGCGAGGGCAAAGAATTATTCAGCGTGAGAACATTTTATCCTGATGGTGATCAATATTATCGTGATTATTATGAAGGTGATATTGTATCAATGGAGATAGAAGGCTATCCATATGGATTTAAGGATATGAAGTTTGAATGGATGTGTTTGAAGCTTCCTCAGGATATGTTGGGAAAGGCAATAAAGGCTACTGTTAAGGCGGGAAGCACATATTATGATTTAGAGGGTGTTATTTCTGAAAATTATAGTACTCCACCTTGCCATGAAACGAATTTAAGATGTGTAAAAACTTACACAAACACTATCACCTTGACTATAGGCTACAGTGATATGCTCACATACAACGGACAAAGTCAGGTGCCATCTATAACTGTCAAGGATTCAGCAGGCAATACTCTTGTAAAAGACACGGATTATGATGTTGAATATAACAGAGTTACTTCAATGGATAGTGTTCCTATATATGAAAAAGTAACTGATATCATAAATGCAGGAGGCTATCGCATAGTAGTCAATGGAAAAGGTGCTTATGCAGGTATGACCGACGGCAAGGATATGCATATTAATCCTAAGCATATAGCAAGTTCATATGACGGTACTTTATATACTAAGCAGTATGATGGAAATACAGATGTATTTGATGCACAGGGCAATAAGGTTGAGGAAATAAAAATCACTGTCAATTCTGCAGATATTTGTGCAGGAGATACTATTACAAATCCTAAATTCACAAATTTGAGATATAGGCAGGCTAATATCGGAAAAGGTATTAAAATTGATACAAACAGTGCTACCTACGATGAAATTTCAGGGGCAAATTACAACTATAATTATTCTATAGACGAACCTGAAAATTTAAAAGGAGATATTTTAACTAAAGTGATAGGTGAAAGCAATATTTCACAGGGAACTTTAAAGATTACTAAATTTTATGATGGCAGCAATACAGTAAATAATGCTTCAATAACAGGAGAGTTGAAGCTGGTTAGTTTAGTAGGTGAAGAAATAGCTAATGTGTCTGTTGCTTCCTACGGAGATTATTCTGATGCAAATGCAGGCGAAAACAAAGAGGTTATAGTTACTCTTGGTTTATTGTCCGGTGCAAATTCAGAAAATTATACTCTTGCAGGAGGCGCTACAACATTTAAAGCAAAAGCTACCATAGTACCTGCTGATTACACTTATACTGTAGAAACAGAACAGGAAATCAAAAAAGGAAGCGGACTTAGCTCAATAGTTGTTCCTGAAAAGGCTGTAGGTGTAGGTACCGAAAAGGTTAGCGGTAAAGTGTCGTGGTTTAAAGATGCACAGAGAACACAGGCGGCAGATGATAGCTATATCAATGGCTTCACTGTTGGCTCTAAGGTAACATTGTATATAAGATTCACTCCTGATGCTTCACAGCCAAACTATTCTTCTTTACCTAAGGAAGGTCTAGTTAATCTTAAAATAGTATCAGGAGATCCACAAGACCTTACCTTTAAACAAAGTAAAGTAGAAAAGTCCTATGGTGACGATAAATTTACTAATGCTGCTGAAAATAAAAGTATAAATGGTGGAGCTATAACTTATACAAGTGACAACACTGACGTTGCTGTTATAAATGCAAATACAGGAGAAGTGACTGTTGTAGGCTCAGGAAATGCAAAAATAACTGCTACTGCAGCACCATTAGAAGGCGTATGGGCTGAAACAAAGGTAAGCTACAATTTAACTGTAAATAAAAAATCAGTAACAGTTACTGCAGATGATAAAACTAAAGTGTATGGAGAAAAAAATCCCGAATTGACATTTACATATTCAGCTACAGATTTAGTTGGAAATGATAAGGTTGAGGATTTAGGCGTAGTGCTTAATTGTACTGCTACACAAAAAACTTCCGCAGGAGCTGATGTAAAAATTACAGGTTCCGGAGAAAGTAAAAATTATGCTGTGACTGTTGTATCAGCTAAGTTGACAATTAGTAAGGCTAGTGCGCCAATTATAAATGACATTGAAAAATCAGTTTATTATAATACTGATAATAAAGATGTTTATGTAAATATTATAGGTTTTCCGTCTGACTGTGGAACTATAAAGTTTGATATTATCGGTGTGACTACACATAGCTCAATAAATACAACTCAAAGTGCCATAATCGGTTCAGAACCTTCTGTTGACAGTAATGGGGCAGTAAAACTATCAACTGTCAAGGGCAATATAGGAGACAAAGTTACAATAAATGTAGAAATGATAATGCAAAATTATGAAACTGCATCTGCAAATATTATTGTAACATTTGTAAATAAAATACCGGTGAATATTACAGGAGTTAAAGTTGATGACAAGGTATATGATGGTACAGCTGTTGAGGTAAGCGGCGGAATATCAGCCGGTGAATATATTGGTGAGTTGATTTATACTTATTCGAGCAGTGATGGAGGAAAATATTCGGAAAATCAAGCTCCTATTGAAGCAGGAAAGTATAAGCTGATAGTTTCAGTTCCCGAAAACAACAATGAATATATAGGAAGCAGTGAACCTATTGAATTCTCAATAAACAAGGCAAAGCTGACTGTTAAGCCAAGCAGTCATAAAATTTATAAAAGTAATGCTATGCCGACTTTTAATGTAGTTTATGAAGGACTTCAAGGTAACGATAAGAGCGATGATGTATGTAATCTTCTATCAGGAAGCTTAGACATTTCTGCTTATGATAACAATGGAGTATTGCTTGACAATACAGACATTGAAGGTACATATGCTTTGAAGTTTACCGGAAATCCTGTTTTCGAGGATGCAAAAAATTATGATATATCATTAGCAGATGGAACATTGACTATAGAAAGGAAATCTTCGGGTGGAGGTACAGGCGGAACAACTACAACACCGACAAACACCGATACCAATAACACAGGAGTTACGACTTCAAATCCTACAGCAACGGTTAAAGGAAAAACTGCTACTTCAACAATTTCTTCATCAGATGCGAGTAAGCTTGTTTCTGATGCTGTAGCAAACAAGGCAAGAGAAATTGTAATAACACCTGAAATTAATAAGAGTGCAGATGTAACAAAAACAATACTGGATATACCTGCATCTGCAATAAAAGATATAGCACAAAAGACTAAAGCAGATGTTAAAGTGGAAACACCGTTAGGAAACCTTACATTTGACGCTGAGGCTCTTGAAAGTATAGCAAATCAATCAAATGGTTCAAATGTCAGCATAAGCGTTGAAAAGGTAGATGTTGATAAATTATCTGAAGAAAGTAAGAAAGCAGTTGGAGATTCGTTGGTAATTGATTTGACAATTACATCAAATAATGAAAAGATAAGTAATTTCGGTGAAGGAACAGTTACTGTTTCAGTACCATACAAATTAAAGGACAATGAAAGTGCGGATGGAATTGCTATCTGGTATCTTGCAGATGATGGAACACTGAGCAGAATTAAGGATGCATATTATGATGATAAAACAGGATGTGTAGTTTTTACCACAAATCACTTTTCATATTATGTAGTTAGCTATGATGAATTAACAGCTTGGAATAATCCATTTGCTGATGTAAAAGATAGTGCTTGGTACTATGAAAATGTATATTACGTAAATAAAAATGGATTGATGAACGGTATAAGCAAAACAATATTTGATCCTAATGGTACTACTAATCGGGGGATGATAGTGACAATACTGTGGAGACTTGAAGGAAGTATGAGTGCGGCAACAAACAGCTTCAGTGATGTTGGTGACACATGGTATACCGATGCAGTAGCTTGGGCTTCGAATAATGGTATTGCAGGTGGATACGGGAACGGAAAATTTGGCCCTGCTGATACAATTACACGTGAGCAAATGGCTAGTATAATATATAATTATGCTAAATATAAAGGTTACGATGTAACAATAAATGCAAATGATTTATCATTTAGCGATACAGATAGTATATCATCATGGGCAAAGGATGCAATGAGCTTTGTTGTTTCAAAAGGAATTATGACCGGAAAAGACAATAATAAGCTTGATCCTAAAGCAACAGCTACAAGAGCAGAGGTTGCGGCCATAATACAAAGAACTATAGAAAAGTTAAGTAAATAAAGAGAATACAGGGGGACGTTTCGGACGTTTCCCCTGTTTTTTTTAGCTTAAGCACAATATAACCACCAGCTATGCCGGTTAGGATAAAAGCTTATAGCAATAAAAAACCTCCAATATTAAAATGATAATGGTTTCCAACTCTCCCTTTAAAAATACTTCATTTCAGAAAGCGCAGCCAATTTGTTTGCTTTTTCCATGCCTTCAATCATTCTTGTATTTATTACGTTAAAATCCTTAACAAATTCTTTAGGCAGCATATCTACGAAAAGAACATTAGCGCCTGCGCTTAATGCATTTAAATTTCCCTGAATATCCGAAAGACCGTTCTTTGGATCTTCACCCGGTTGCTGTGCAGTTATGTCAACGGAAGGAAGCATGATTCTCAGTATTGATATTTCCTTTATTGTAGTTTCTACACTTCCGCGGCCGCCTTCTTTTGCAAGAGGAGTATTCGGAACAGGCATGTACGGAATAATCGGCGCCCAGCTTATTTCAAGCTCTTTCATAAGCTTAATGTCATCAGAAATTTCTTCTAATGTTTGATTGGGCAATCCGACTATATTTCCGGAAGCAAGCTCCATTTTACTGTTTTTTATAAATTCTATGCATTTCATCCTATTATCAAATTCAGCAGTAGGTTTTATCCTGTGAAACATATCTTTATTTGAGGTTTCAAATTTCAATACATATTCATCTAAACCTTCGGATTCTAAGGCTGAGTATTTGTCAAGGCTTAATTCGCCAACCGCCAGACTAACGTATAAACCTAATTCTTTCCCGTATTTTACCATAGAAAGGATGTCTTTGAAATTGAAATGCGGATCTTCTCCTGATATTAAAAAGATTTTACCGATACCAAGATTTTTAACGGCTTCTTCGGATTTGAGTATATCCTTGATGTTCATTCTGTATCTGTTCAATCCCGGATATCCGGCTCTCATACCGCAATAAGTGCATCTATTTTTGCATATGTTGTCGTATCCGAGGAGAGCTGCGACTTTAATTTGGTTGTCGTTATTAACAATATGCGTTCTTTTAGCTTCTTTTTTTACGGTTTGATTAAATTCATCATAAGGCATTTTTAATATTTCAAGTATCTCGGCTTTTGAATCTATTTTCATGATGTTATTCACCTTTCTTTCGAAGAATTTATGTATTATTGAATTAATGTATTATTTAAATTACTGATTTGTCGATAAAACAATATTTGCTTTTTCCAACAATTTTAATATTACTATAGCAATTGCGCCTCCAATCAATGACAGTATAAGCTGAGGTGTTGTAAAAGCCATTCCTATTAGCTTAAGGCTCTGTTCGGATATTCCCAAATCAAACATATATATCAGTTTTGTGGCGGAAAAACTTAAAACTGCAAATTTAATTATGCTGCTTATGATAACTCCTAAATATAAGCCGAATTTATTTTTTTTCATAAAAACAGCAAAATCTAAAGAAAAAACAATATTGCCTATAACAATGAACGGAGCAAAAGGTATCAACAAAGGCGCTAAAGCACCAAAGGGTATTGCGGTCACAGGTATCAATATACTTATCATTATCCCGTAAGTAAGTCCGCAAATGTATGTTGTGAGCAAAATTATTGTGGATAT
>DAIUCB010000052.1:0-12650 GCA_036846385.1 Bacillota bacterium
TTAAATTGTTATATAATATGGTGTCTGTTTTAGATACAACGATACTTTCCGCTTATGCAATATCAATTATTCTGGCAACGTTAGCCTTTAAATTGGTATTGATGCCATTGACATTGAAGCAGACTAAATCAATGAAAAAAATGCAGGATTTAAATCCTAAAATAAAAGAACTCCAAGAAAAATACGGTAAGGATCCACAAACCTTGCAAAGAAAGCAAATGGAATTATATAAGGAAGCAAATTATAATCCGATGTCCGGGTGTTTGCCTATGTTAATACAAATGCCAATATTGATAGCGTTCTTTTATGTAATTCAGCAGCCTCTTAAATTTGTATTCCAAGATCAAGCATTTTTTGACGCTATGAATAAATCGTTTTTATGGATAAAGGATTTAGGCTTTGCAGAAAACCATTTATTTGTTCCGGGAGATTTAAGCTCTGTAAACGGTCTGGGTATGTTCGGAGCTTCATTACCATTCATAGGAGCAGCTGTTCCTATACTTGCCGCTGTTTCAGGTTATTCAACATATTTGACCAGTAAAATGACGGCAGCTTCACAGCCGTCTATGAGTGAGCAGCAGGAAACAACTCAAAAAACAATGACAATGATGATGCCGGTAATGCTGTTTGTTTTTTCAATACAATTTCCTGCAGGGTTAGCCTTATATTGGGTTGTATCAAACTTATTCCAGGTTGCACAGCAATATTTAATATTAAATTCATCCAAAAAATCAAAGGAGGAATTAAAATAATATGAAAAGCATTACTGTTGAAAAGGCTACAGTTGATGAAGCCGTGCTTTCCGCCTTATCTGAGTTGAAAGCAGAAATGAGTGAGGTAGAGGTAGAGGTAATTAAAGAGCCGTCAAAAGGCTTATTAAGCTTTCTTGGAAATAAAACTGCCAAGGTTAAGGTTACCGTGGTTAATGGACCTGAAGAAAAAACAAAAGAATTTTTTGATATACTATTAAAAAAGATGAATGTAAATGCTGATTTTAAAATCAATTATGATGATAATGTATTAAATGTGGATATTGTCAGAATAAACGAAGATGACAAAGGTATAATTATCGGAAAAAGAGGAAAGAATTTAGATGAAATTCAATTTCTTTTAAACATAATAGTTAATAGAGGGAGACAAAACTATATTAGAGTTGTATTTAATGTAGAAGATTATAGGGAAAAAAGAGAAGAGACATTAAAAAAGTTGGCTAAGAAAATGGCTGATAAATGCAGATATTATAAACATAAAATGAGACTTGAGCCGATGAATCCCTATGAAAGAAGAATAATACATTCTACATTACAGGAAGAAAAAGATATAATTACTTATTCCGAGGGTGATGAGCCATACAGAAAAGTAGTAATAGATCTGAAATAGTTTAATAAAAATAAGTTAAGATAACCCGGTTGCCCGGGTTTTATTTTATATAGTTAAAGATATTTTCATATACTAAATTATAAAAATTATTTATATACAATTATATATTTTTATTGTAATATGTATATACTGAATATACTACTTCAATTATTGGTTAAGGAAACGGTGATAGTATGAATAACGATACAATAGCTGCCATAGCAACATTTCCAGGCAATTCAGGCATTAATATAATAAGGATCAGCGGTGAAAATGCATTAGCTATTGCAGAAAATATATTTATAAATAAAAAAAGAGACAGCACACGTAAGGAAAATAAAATACAGTTAAAGCCAAGATATTTACATTATGGATATATCATAGATAATGAAAATGACAAAATTATAGATGAGGTTTTGCTTTCATATATGAAAGCTCCAAACACTTATACAAAAGAGGATATAGTTGAGATAAACTGCCACGGCGGTATAATTTCTGCAAAGAAAATAGTCGAGTTAATTTTAAAATACGATTGCAGACCTGCGGAAAGAGGAGAATTCACTAAAAGAGCATTCTTAAACGGCAGAATAGATTTAACTCAAGCTGAAGCTGTAATAGATATAATAAATGCAAAAACTGAATCGAGTCAAGAGATTTCCGTAAACCATTTAGAAGGAAGACTGTCAAAGGAAATAAACAGGATAATTCAAGAAATTATGCAACTTTTGGCCAATATAGAGGTAAATATCGATTTTCCCGAATATGATGAGGATGTAATCACAATTAATAAGGTTAAAGAATTCAGCAAGACAATAATAGGAGAAATTGAGCTTCTGATTAATACTGCCGATACAGGTAAAATTTATAAGGAAGGTATAAAGACGGTTATACTTGGGAAGCCAAATGTAGGTAAATCTTCACTTATGAATTTTTTGCTAAATGAAAACAGAGCGATAGTAACAGATATTCCTGGTACAACCAGAGATACAATTGAGGAATATGTAAATTTAAAAGGGATACCTTTAAGAATTATAGATACTGCCGGAATAAGAGATACCGATGATGTCATAGAAAAAATAGGTGTAGAAAAGGCACTTAATAAAATAAATGAAGCAGATTTAATTATTATGCTGTTTGATTCATCAAAAGAGCTTGAAAAAGAGGATGAAAATATATTAGAATATATAAAGAATAAAAAGGTTATTTATATTAAAAATAAAACAGATCTTGAAAATAAATTAAGTTTGAAAAGCTACGATTATGTTGAAAATAACGTAATAAACATATCTGTATTAAAAAATAAGGGTTTGGAAGATATAATTGATAGAATTAACAGTATGTTTTTTCAAGGAACTGTAAATCTGAGCAGTGATTTGATAATTAATAATATAAGACACAAAAATTTGCTGATAAATGCAAAAAAAAGCTTAGAAGAGGTGTTAAGGTCAATAGACGAAGGTATGACCGTTGATTTCATTGAAATAGATTTAAAAAATGCAATGGAAAGCCTTGGCCTCATAGTTGGAGCAGCTGTCAGTGACGATTTAGTAGAAAAGATATTTACTGAATTTTGCATCGGTAAATAGAAGAGGAACATTATGGAAGATAAGGTAAGAGAATTTCTTGAAGATAAATATGATATTGTCGTAATAGGTGCGGGGCATGCAGGCTGTGAAGCAGCATTATCATCAGCAAGGCTTGGAATGAAAACACTTATGCTGACAATGAGTCTTGATTCAATAGCCATGATGGCATGTAATCCCAATATAGGCGGTACAGGTAAGGGTCATTTGGTGAGAGAAATAGATGCCCTGGGCGGAGAAATGGCTTTAAATATAGATAAAACTATGATACAATGTAAAATGTTAAATATTTCAAAGGGACCTGCAGTTCACTCATTAAGAGCACAGGCTGATAAGAACAGGTACCACACAGAAATGAAAAAGGTAATAGAAGGTCAAGAAGGATTATCTTTGAAACAAGCTGAAGTAGTAGATATAAAAATAAATTCTGACTGTAGCTTTAATGTTTATACAAATCTTGGATCCTATTATGAAGCACGTTCTGTGATACTGACAACAGGAACATACTTGAAGGGTAGAATTTTTATCGGTGAATTGAATTATCCGTCAGGTCCAAACGGACTTGCACCTTCAAATGATTTGTCAGAATGCTTGAACAGAATGGGAATTACCTTAAGAAAATTTAAAACAGGAACACCGGCAAGAATTAATTCCGATTCAATAAATTTCGGGTTAATGGATAAGCAAATCGGTGATGATGAAATAATCCCATTTTCCTTTATGACAGATAAAATCGATATTGAGCAGGTTCCGTGCTATATCACATATACTACAGAAAAAACTCATGAAATAATAAGAAGCAATTTAAACAGATCGCCTTTATATGAAGGTGTTATAAAAAGTGTCGGTCCGAGATATTGTCCTTCGATTGAAGATAAGGTAGTCAGATTTTCAGATAAAGATAAGCATCAGCTTTTCGTTGAACCGGAGGGTCTTGATACTAAGGAAATGTATATTCAGGGTATGTCTTCTTCATTACCTCTGGAGGTTCAAATTCCGATGTATAGGTCAATGATTGGACTTGAAAAATCTGAAATAATGAGACCAGCATATGCAATAGAATATGACTGCATAGATCCTACAGAATTAAAAAGCAATTTAGAGCTTAAGAAAGTAAAAAATCTTTTTTTTGCCGGACAGGTAAACGGAAGCTCAGGGTACGAAGAGGCTGCAGCCCAAGGCTTAATTGCGGGTATTAATGCCGTAATGAATTTGAAGGATATGGAGCCGTTTGTATTAGACAGATCTGAAGCATATATAGGAGTACTCATAGATGATTTAGTCACTAAGGGTACAAATGAGCCCTATAGAATGATGACATCACGAGCAGAGTACAGACTTGTACTAAGGCAGGATAATGCAGATGAAAGACTTACCGAGAAGGGATATAAAATAGGAATTGTCAAAGAGGAAAGATATAAAAGGTTTCTTGAAAAAAGAAAAAGCATAGAAACAGAGCTTGACAGAATTAAAAATATTAAAATAACTCCGAAAAAAGAAGTAAATGACTTTTTAGAGCATATTGACAGCGTGCCTCTTAAAATGCCTATCACGCTTTTTGAGCTTCTTAAAAGACCTGAAATAAATTATGAAAATACAACATATTTAGATAGTGACAGACCCGAAATTAAAAAGGAAATAAAAAATTATGTTGAAACAATTATAAAGTATGAAGGATATATAGCTAAGCAGGCTAAACAGATAGAACAGTATAAAAAACTTGAAAATAAAAGCTTACCTAAAAATATCGATTATAATTCAATCAACAGCCTTAGACTGGAGGCAAAACAAAAGCTTGAAAAAATAAGACCTGAATCAATAGGTCAGGCATCAAGAATATCAGGAGTTTCACCTGCAGATATCAATGTTTTATTAATATATCTGGAACAAAAAAGAAGAATTAATGAACATCATGATAGTGAAAAAACAAATGAAAAAGGTGAAGGAATTGAGTAGCGAAATTTTAGAAGAGGGCTTCCGAAAATTAAATATATCATATAATAATAATTGCTTGGAAAGATTTGAAAAATATAAGGATATTTTAAAGGAATGGAATAAAAAAATCAATATAACTGCTATTGAAAATGATGAAGAAATTTATATAAAGCATTTTCTGGACAGTGTAGTTTTATTGGATAAAAATAATATTGATGAAAAAAAGAAAATTATTGATGTAGGTACGGGAGGAGGATTTCCCGGAATCCCTCTTAAAATACTGAACAATAATTATAAGGTAACACTTTTAGACAGCTTAAGAAAAAGAATAGATTTTTTAAAGGTAGTTATAAATGAACTGAAACTAGAGGATGTTACTCTTATTCACGGCAGAGCTGAGGACTTCGGTCAAAATGAAAGTTACAGGGAAAGGTATGATATATGTGTATCTCGTGCAGTTGCTCCCTTGAATATTTTAGCAGAATATTGCCTGCCTTTTGTAAGAGTGGGAGGTTATTTTGCGGCCTACAAAAGTGAATCTATTTCCGAGGAAATACTAAACTCTCAAAATGCTATTACTAAATTAGGAGGAAGGATAAAGGAAATTAAGGAAATTAAAGTGCCGGGCACTGAAATTATCAGAAAAATAGTAATTATTGAAAAAACAGAAAAAACAGAAAAAGTTTATCCCAGAAAAGCAGGAAAGCCCAGTAAAGAACCATTAGTATAAGGGGGAGAATATTTTGAAAAGTATTATAGTAGATTTAGATATTAACAAAATAATTCCGAATAAAAACCAGCCCAGAAAATCCTTTGACGATAAGGCCTTAGAAGAGTTGAGTATATCAATTAAAAGCTACGGCATAATTCAACCCATTACTGTCAGAAAAATATATGACGATATATATGAAATAATTGCCGGAGAAAGAAGATTCAGAGCTGCAAAACTGATAAATATGGCTTCAATACCGGCTGTAATTGTTGAGACCGGTGAAGAGGAATCCGCGGCAATGGCATTAATAGAAAATTTACAAAGAGAAGATTTAAATTTTATAGAAGAGGCTATGGCATATGAAAGGCTGATAGAGGACTTTAATTTAAATCAGACCCAGCTTGCCGAAAAGGTTGGAAAATCTCAATCAACGATTGCTAATAAAATGAGGATACTGAAGCTTCCTGAAAGTGTTAAATTAAAGATAAAGGAAGGCGGTTTAAGTGAACGTCATGCAAGAGCACTGCTCAAAATTGATGATGAAGAAATTCTTCTTGGCTTAGTTGAGCGAATTGTAAAAAAGGATCTAAATGTAAATGCTACAGAAAAGCTTGTAGAATCAATAGTTGAGGATGTCAATTTAAATAAAACGAAGGACAAGCGTTATGTAAGGAATTTTATTAATTATAAAATTTATATAAATACTATAAAAAATGCTTATAATGAAATAGTTAAGACAGGAATTAATGCAAGGTTTGAACAGGAAGAATCAGAAGAGTTTATTGAAATAAAGGTGAAAATACCGAAAAAAAGCTTATAACATATAAAATTAAAGGGATGATGATTATGTCTAAAACAATAAGTATATTCAATCAAAAAGGCGGAGTCGGGAAAACAACAACAAATGTAAATCTTTGTGCTGCTCTGGCTTTAAGAGGAAAAAGTGTCTTAAGCATTGATATTGATCCGCAGGGTAATTCAACCAGCGGCTTCGGAATAAATAAAAATGAACTTGAGTATACAATATATGATGTATTAATTGAAGATTATGATATAAATAAAATCATCTATAAAACAGATATAGATAATTTATATATTATCCCTGCAAATATACAGCTTGCCGGAGCAGAAATAGAGCTGACAAAAACTCAATACAGAGAAAAAACATTATTGGAAAAGATTCATTTAATTGATAAAAGCTTTGATTTTATAATTATAGACTGCCCTCCTTCTCTTGGACTGTTATCATTAAATGCTCTCACTGCTTCACAAAGAGTATTGATTCCTATACAATGTGAATATTATTCCCTTGAAGGAGTGAGCCAGCTGATGGATACAATCAAGCTGGTCAGAAAAAATTTGAATCCAAAGCTTGAAATAGAAGGTGTAGTTTTAAATATGTTTGACGGGAGAACAAACTTATCTGTTCAGGTTGTAGAGGAAGTTAAAAAATATTTTAAGGATAAGGTATATAGAACGGTTATTCCGAGAAGTGTAAGGCTTGCCGAGGCGCCAAGCTTTGGACAGCCAATAATGATTTATGATGAAAAATCAAAAGGCAGCGAAGCATATTATAGTCTGTCGGATGAAATTATTAAAAATAATTGAGGAGGTAGGTTATGGCAATTAAAAGAAAAGCGCTGGGCAAAGGGTTATCGGCACTGATACCTGAAGATTTAGAAAGAGAAGAGGCTGACAGAATTATTGAAATTGACACTAATTTGATATGTCCGAATCCAAATCAACCGCGTAAAGTATTTGAGCAGGATAAGCTGGAGGAACTTACTGAATCCATAAGGAAATATGGAGTTATACAGCCTATAATCGTAAGAAAGGATGAAGGCGTATATACTATTATTGCCGGAGAAAGAAGATGGAGAGCATGTAAAAATGCAAATATAGCCAGTATTCCTTGTATAGTAAGGGATATTGAGAATAAAAATGCTTCAGAAATTGCATTGATTGAAAATCTGCAAAGGGAAGATTTAAATCCTATTGATGAGGCTAATGCATATGAATATATAATGGAGCGTTATGGCATAACACAGGAGGACGTTTCAAATATTGTCGGAAAATCAAGAGTATATGTAACAAATATCATGAGACTTGTTAATCTTGATAATTATGTACAGGATAAAATCATTACAAATAAGATATCGGCCGGACATGGAAGAGCAATATTGAGTTTATCAAAGGAAAAGCAAATAGAAATCACAGATAAAATTATCAAAGAGGATTTGAGCGTAAGAGATGTAGAAAAGCTTGTTCGGGATGATAAAAAGGTAAAAGTGAAAAGAATTCAACAAAAAGACAAATATATAATTTATGTTGAAGAATTGTTAACTGACAGGTTTTCTGCAAAGGTAAATATACGGAACAAGAAAAATAAAGGAAAAATAGAAATTGAATATAAAAATAATGAAGATTTGAACAGATTATTGGATTTATTAAAGATAGAAGAGGAATAACCATTTATAATATATTAATGGTTATTTTTTATACAGCAATAAATCTTTCTCAATTTTAACGTTACAGCATTGCCGTTAGTAAGCAATACGTAATGATTTATTTTAACTGATCATCATTTATTTGGTAACACATAATATGCTTGTACTTTATATTATAAAATGATAAAATATTCCATATATGAGTAATAAATCATTTCTAAATGTAAAACAAAAATGCATAAGGATACTGCACTATTTACCGATAAAAAAATTTTGTATAACAATGAAAGGAAAAACAAAAATGTTAAAAAGTATTTTAAAATATTGCAAATTGACATTCAAAGCTTCTCCTCTATTCTGTATCATTAATCTTATTGCTCTAATAAGTATTTCACTTGCGCAGCTTGGTACGAGGCTTGCTTTTAAATATGCCGCAGATACCATTATATCAGTACAAAATACCGGCGTATTTGGCATTAATATAGCATTACCGATATTGTTTTTCTTTTTAATGATATGTATCGGAGGAAATACGGATAATTTTAATAAGATGCTTACAACACTCTATACAAATAAAGCAAAAAAAATATTTTATCAATATTTCATTTATAAAAGCTATAAGGAAAAACAGGATAGTTTTTATGACAGCGAATTCTATGATAATTATACCTTTACGAAAAATAATATAGAAAATACCACCAAGGTAAGTATAACAATTTTTAATAATCTTACATCAGCAATCATTAACCTTGTTATATCAAGTATTGCAATATCTGTGTTCAGCCCGATAATACTTATTTTTATATTAATACTGTCAGTTGTTATGATTTTCATTAACAAATATGTGGTGAATAAACGTGTGGAGCTTAACGAACAGTATATAAATGATGAACGTAAAGCTAAATATTACAGTGAATTATTATCAGATAAAAAGCACTCAAAAGAATTAAGAATATATGGATTAAAGGACAGATTTTTAAAGACGTGGAGTGAAACATATAAGATATTTTCAAAGGAAAAATATGATTTTGAGAAAAAAGCCGTAATTATTACTGATATACCTAATATTTTAGAACAAATCTTTTCAGCAGTATATGCGTTGTATTTTCTGTATTTAGTGAGTATCAATCAGCTTACTGTCGGCGAATTTACTTTTCTTAATGGAATGCTTTGGTCATTGACTGGAGGGATTACAGCTATTATCAATATAATAAGCCGTGATTTAACAGAAGGCTATAAATATGTTGATAAGTATGAAAGGTTTGCAGGAAGTATACATAAAAAAAATATTGATGAAATATCTGATTATAAATTAAATAATTTCACTTTGCCGTATGGCGAATTTAAGGAAATAGAGCTGGATGATATTACATATTCTTATCCAAATCAAAAGGGTAATGCAGTTGATCATGTAAGTCTAAAAATCAAAAGCGGCGAGATTGTTTGCTTACTTGGGTATAACGGCAGCGGAAAAAGTACTTTATCTAAGCTTATATGTGGTTTGTTAGAGGACTATTATGGTACTATAAAGTTAAACGGCATAAATGTAAAAGAAATGCCCCGACAAGATTTATATCGCTATTTTGGAATAGGATTTCAGGATTTTACTAAATACAGCTTATCTTTAAAGGAAAACGTTGGGTTTGGTATGATTGAAAAATATTCAGATGAGACTGAATTGGCAAAAGCAATGGAAAAAGGTAAATTAAATGAGATTATCAGTCGTTTACCGTATGGAGCAGATACGATTATCGGTAAGGAATTTGACAGCAGCGGTCAGGAATTATCAGGAGGGCAATGGCAGAGAGTTACACTTTCAAGAGCATATATGGGTGAACCGGAATTTCTTATTTTAGATGAACCTACAGCTTCTGTCGACCCTATAGAAGAAATGCGAATGCTCAATCATTTTAAAGAAATCATTAATGATAAAACAGCCCTTTTGATTTCTCATAGAATTGGATTTGCTCGTCTTTCAAATAGAATTTGTGTTATGGAAAACGGTGTGATAGTTGAAGACGGAACACATTCAGAGCTGATGAGTTTAAAAGGTTATTATTATGAACTATTTACTTCCCAACAAAATTTATATTCAAAGTCTGATGAAAAACCTTATGTTACGGAGGCTCTAAGCTATGTCAAATAATAAGAAAAAATCAAGAGGCTATACATTAAAAGCTTTGAAAGAAGTTAGCAGTATTGCTCTGAGAGCGAACAAAAAGGTTTATATATCGTATATCCTTCTCAGTATTATTATTTCTTTTAATACCTTTGTTTTACTTGCTTCAACTGAATATATAACCAATTCAGCATATAATCTATTTAAAAAAAATGTAGAGTTTAATACTGTGATTATTGGTATATCATTGTTTACTGCAGCAATGCTACTGTTTAAGGTTATCGACATATTGAAGAAAATGGCAGAAAATCGTTTAATGCTTGATATAATTTACTATTTTGAAAAAAACTTGAACAGTAAGCTTGCAGGGATTAAGTGGGAATATTACGAAAGTCATGACACATATCTGAAAATTCATGAGGTAAGATCTAAAACACCTGAAACTATTAAAAATATGATTGGCAGTATAACGTTATATATAACAGCTATACCACTTACAGTAATTTTTACCTATTATTTATTACAGATTAACGCTTTTGCAGTTATAATATATGTCATAATGGTGCTCATTTTTAATCGTACATCAGGAAAAATGTATGATAAGCTTGGACTGTTGTGGAATGAAATACAATCTTATACACAAAAACAAAATTACTTTTTTGGAATGAGCGGAGATAAAACTACACATCAGGAGTTTAAATTCAACAGATTATATGATTATTGTTCAAGAAAATGGAGTGATTTATACGACAGTGAATATAAATTAAAATTAAAAATCTTTAGAAATTATGAAATAACTATTCAGACTGCCCGAATAATTTTCAATATACCATATATTTCAATGCTTATATTTGTAGCGTATGAAATAGCAATGGGTAAGCATGAGATAGGATTTTTGTTTATGACAAATACATTGCTAAACAATATAATAAATATGGTTTTGAACATACAGGGCAATATAACAGAAAATCGTGTGGATAGCAGATTTATAAAAGCATATAATGATATTTTCAGTTTAGAGGATGATCAAATTTACAAAAATGATGCTTTTTCCTGTGATATTGATATAGATAATTTATCATACATATATCCTCAATCAGAAAACAAAGCACTTGACAAACTTTCATTTAAAATAAAAAATGGAGAAAAAATAGCAGTTGTAGGAGTAAACGGCAGCGGAAAAACAACATTTACAAATATACTTATGTCACTTACAGATAAATTTACAGGGAGTCTAACTAGTGGCGGTAAATCCTGCCCCAAGTTTTCAATATCTTGTATTTTACAGGATTTTGCCCAATACCAAATGACTGTTAAAGAAAATATTGAAGCAGGAAATATTAGCAAAAATTTTTCAGACGATGAGATAATAGATTTACTCAACAAAGTAGGATTAAAAGAAAATATTCTTGCTTTAGAAAAAGGAATTTATACTCCATTAGGACAGCTTGAAAAAGGTATTGAATTGTCAAAGGGACAGTGGCAGCGTTTAGCAATTGCAAGGCTACTGGCAAATCCAGATGCTTCAATTTGGGTACTGGATGAGCCCACAGCTTATCTTGACCCTCTTTCTGAAATTGAAATTTATAATATGATTTATCAATTTGCTGAAAATCGTACTGTATTTTTTATTTCACACAGATTAGGTTTTGCAAAAAAAGCAGACAGGATTGTTTTATTTGAAAAAGGATATATTGCTGAACAGGGTTCTCATGATGAATTGATGAAAAGCGGTGGTTTGTATGCACAGATGTATAAAAATCAAGAAAGCTGGTATGCGGTATAAATTAAACAGTATATCGTTTTTAGCAGCCCTATGCTCTATAAACTAATTAAATAAAATAAAAACTTTATAATTTTACAATTTATAAAGAATTTGATAATAACTTTACATACTTAATAAATTAATTAATTAAACAAAAATATATATTTAAAACATTAATTGTAAATAAATTAACTTTAGTAAGTTAATTTTACTTTTTCAAACTAATATAAATAATAAATAATACCAATTGACAATTAATTAACATAATTGTATAATAATTAGGAAATATTTTGATAACGTAAAAGTATGGGAGGTCGTTTAATTGCAAAAAGGTCTTGATTTAACAAATAAGGAAAATGAATTTAAGCAACTAAAGGAATTCATAGATTCCGTAAAAGATTCTGAAGGTATTTTAATGCAAACGTTGCAGAAAGCACAAGGTATTTTTGGCTATTTACCAATAGAAGTTCAAAAATTTATTGCAGAAGAAACAGGTATACCATTGGCAGAGGTATACGGAGTGGTAACATTTTATACACAATTTTCAACTACCCCAAAGGGTAAGCATAAAATCGGAGTATGTCTTGGTACAGCATGTTATGTAAAGGGTTCTCAGCTTGTTATTGATAAGCTGGCTAAGGAATTAAATGTTAAGGTCGGAAGTACTACAGAAGATAATTTGTTCACTCTTGAGGCTACAAGATGCTTAGGGTGCTGTGGCTTAGCTCCT
>DAIUCB010000053.1:0-12592 GCA_036846385.1 Bacillota bacterium
GCTTTAAAAAACAGTAAATTTTACATTCGTAATGGCGGTAAAATGTAGCTACAATTTTTTCATGTAGATGATTTATGCAAAGTTATTGAGAAAATATTAGAAAAGCATCCCAAAGAGCATATATTTAATGTTGGAAATGCTGAACTAGTAGATATTAATACATTTGTTGAATTATGCTATAAGGTTGCAGGAATGCCTTTAGAAAAAATATATGTAACTAATTATAACAATCAAAGAGACTATTTTAGTTTTTATGATTATGAATATAGTTTGGATATATCAAGACAATCTGAATTACTAATTAAACAAAAGGATTTGGTTGAGGGGTTAAATGAATCTTATGAATGGTATAAGAACAATTTTGATGAAATAATAAAAAAAGATTACATAAATTTCATTCGAAAAAATTTTGAATAACTATTTGAGATGACTTAACAACAAATTCAGCTTATTATTTTGTAAAATGACAACAACCCCGTCCCCGCGACAGCGTTTGGATTATCGGAAAATGATTTCATTGCTAATCATAGAATAAATGGTGTTAAACTAAGAATAAGTATTAAAGAGGAATGCAAAATGAATAATGAGATGAATAAAGAGGAATGTAGAAGATTAAAGGAAAATTTTAAAAATAGGAATATAGATGTTGAATACTTTAATAATCTGGAGGATGTTAAATTATTTATATTAAATATTATACCTACAGATTGTAAAGTTGGAATTGGGCATTCTGCAACCATTCAGCAAATGAATATTACTAATTCACTAATGCAGCGTGGCAATACTGTATATGATAAAGAATTGGCTAAAGATAAGGTATTAATTGTAGTTGGGGTTAACAAGATCGTTAATACAGTTGAAGAAGGTATCAAACGAGTTAAAAATATCGCTTGCCCTTTAAATGCAAAACGGGTAGAGTATAATCCTCCATGCGTAGAATTGAAAAAATGTATAGAATGTTCCTCAAAAGAAAGAGTATGTAACTACTTATCAATCATAGAAGGTCAAGCAGAACCAAATAGAATTCAATTATGTATAGTAAATATGGAATGTGGATTCTAATATGATTCACAATAAATATTTAATTATGGTGGCCAAAAATATTGCAAAGGTGAAACTATGACTATAATAAACACAATAAATAATGTAAAGTTAATAAAACCAAATGTAGGTTTTAAAGTTGAATATTTAAATATGATAGCAGAATGGAAAGAATATGGTGAAGAGCTTATACCCGGGAGTTTAAATCTTGATACTGTTGATTTTGATTTGTTGGTGAAAAAATTAAATGAACATAGTGAAGGAATCGGATTACCTGACGGATTTGTTCCTTATACAATCTTTTGGCTCATAAATAATAAAAATAATATTTTAGGAGCAATTGAAATAAGACATAAGCTTAATGATTATTTGGCATTTAGAGGTGGACACATCGGTTATGGTATTAGACCAAGTGAAAGAAACAAGGGTTATGCAAGCTATATGCTTTCTATGACATTGCAGTATTGCAAAAGTATTGGATTAACAAAAGTACTTATAACATGTCTGAAAAATAATATAGGTTCAGCAAAAACAATAATAAAAAATGGTGGTATTCTTGATTCTGAGGATATAGATAGTGGCGAGGTTTTTCAAAGATACTGGATTGATATAAAATAAATAGATAATTGTTATAATAAAACCTACGTATTTGTGAGATTGTTATAAATGTTCAATGTTAATAAGTCTACAAGGAGGTATAATATTGAAAATAGAAATTAAAAAGCCAGACATTCAAAATGCTGCTGAAATAATTAAGTAAATATTGATACCTGGAAAACATCTTACAGAGGTTATAAAGTATTGAGAATATTGTATGGGCTTGGACGATTGAATAGTATCGATAAATGGGAAATTTTGGGGGAAGGAAAAGTGAAAGTTTAGCAGGAGTTGCTGTTATTTATACTCCTACTAAATTATTTTTTATACTATTTTTGATTAATGTATAATTTATTTAATATATTCATTGCTCACCAAAATGTCATTTAAAATCTCTGTAGGTATTTCAAATTCTACTACTCCCATATAACCCGGAGCAACTTCATATTTATCGAAAGAAATTATCAATTTTCCATTTGATGATATATAAAAAGATTGATCTTTTGAAATTTTATCAAACAACTCTGTCAATTCATTTTCTATACCTTCAACCCAATAAATTTTTGCTTCATCGGCATTATGCTGTTCCACCATCTGCTCCTTTATATTGCTGCTGATTATATCAACATAGCTTTCATCCTTAAATAGACTTGGAAGAGTTATTAATACTTCATTTTTCTTGTCTATAGTATCATATCTGAATGTAGTTGATGAAGAACCGACAGTATTTACAACATAGCGACCTACTGACAATATTTTGTCTGTATCGGTTTTCACGACGTATCCGCTTGAAACTCCCATATGACCTCCGCCATTTTCCTCCAAGTCTTTCATGTCATTCATAAATTGTTCATATAATTCTTTATTTTCTGATAAATATTTATCATTTAGGCTGTTTTGCAAATTTTTATTTTCCAATCCTGTTATTGCCGGTGTTTCAATATTGACATCATAAGTATTATCATTAAAATTATACTCTTTAAAAGTTAATACTTTTACTATACTTCCTAAAATCGGAATTTCTGACAAGGTTTCTGCCATCGCTTCATTTGTATTTATTCCTACTGTAAAAACTGTGGCAATAACGGCTGCCGAAGCAACTGTTGACAATAATCTTCTGGTATATATTTTCTTATTCACGGCTCTTTTACCTTCCTTTAATGATTCTTTAACTTTGAATTCTAATTCTGCAGGAATAGGTATATTCATGTATTCTTTTTTGAGTTGATTTATTTTTTTATCATCCATTCTAATCCTCCTAAATCAATCATCCATTTTAATTCGCAATTTATCAAGTGATTTATATAACCTGGTTTTTACTGTATTGATATTTTCATTAAGAATTTCAGCAACTTCTTCTATTTTAAGATCCTCAAAAAATCTTAATATTATAATGTTGCGGTAATTATCCGGCAGCTCATCTAATGCCCTCTGCAAATCTATATCTGCATATGTATCATTAAATTCATTGACATAAGAATATAAAGTTTCATTATCTAAGGGTATTATATTTTTTTGCTTCCTAATAAAATCCAATGAGCAATTTATCAGTATTCTATAAAACCAAGTTTTCATATATTCAGGATTTTTTAAAGTATTCAAAGACAATAAAGCTTTAAATATGGATTCTTGAATAATATCCAAAGCATCATCAGCATTTTTTACATAACTATATGCTATCCTGTAATGTTTTTCTTTGTTTTCAACAACATATTCTTCTAACTGTTTTTCTAATTTTGAATTTATTCGCACGAATTTCACCTGTCTTAATATTGATGTACATCTTAAATGTGTTACATCTCTTAGACAATTATACAGGTTAAAAAGTTTTAAATAAATATTTTTTTATATGATAGTTACAAGAATATAAAATTAGGTCACTTTCTTAAAAATATGATATCCTTTCAGTATGCACTGAAAAGAAAGCGCAACGGAAGTGATGCTGACTTAAAGCTAGATACCGGAAATATAAAAATACTAAAACTTGTAAAAAATAATAAATATGGTAAAATATATATGAAGTTAATAAATATAAAGCTGTTAGGTTAACTTAAAATTACAATTATAAAAATATATTTATTATCAAAATCTGATATGATGTATTTAGATATCTATTTTAAAATTAAAATGAGTATGTATAGATTAGGAAAGGTAATTAACATGAAAGTATATATAGGTATAAAATATCACGAAGATTACATAAATAAAATTGTTGTTGATAAAATATCATCAGTTCTTAAAAAGAAGGGATATGAAACTCTGTGTATTGTACGTGATATCAGTATAAAAGAATCAAATAAATATAGTCCTTTTGAATTAATGAAGTTAACGTTTGAAAAAATTGATATTTGTGATTTAGTAATTATAGATTTGACGGAAAAGGGAGTAGGATTAGGTATTGAAGCAGGGTATGCCTATGCAAAAGGAATACCCATTATTACAATAGCTGAGAGATGTTCTGATATATCAGAAACCTTAAAAGGTATATCTAAGGAAATATTTTTCTACGATAATATTGAGGATTTAGAGCTCTTATTGTCATAAAAAAAGTAACTACACTACAGCAATACACTAATATAAACAATTATTAATTTAATGATAAATTAAATATAGAAGATTTATATGATTAAAATGGCAAAAAAGTAAAACAATCTCTCGATCTGCAAATAAGACAAATTGAGAGATTGACATGAATAAGTAGGAAGAGAAATTAAAAGATGTAGATTGACAACAACTCCGTCCCCGCGACAGCTATTTGTAAGAACAGCAATAGTCAACGTAATTAGAAACAATCATTTTAAAGCTTGAATTAGCCGGTATGTTATAGCTTTGACCAACCGTATATAAAGTGTATTCTTTTTCGCCGGGCAACATAACTGACATATCGCCTCCGAGTATCTCCATTGTTTCACCGGCCTCAGTATTGAACTCATATTCACCGGCCATCATAAATCCCAGTGTTTTACGTTCTCTGTTTTCAAATAAAACGGTACGACTTGTTACTTTGCCGTCAAAATATACATTTGCTTTTTTTATAACATTAACATTATGAAATTCCATTATAATTCTCCTTAATTGCTTGATATGATGAAATTATATAAGAAGTAATAAGCACTGTCAAGAAAGAATCTAAACTACTTATGGTAAGCTTCATTGGAATTTATTTTAAAGGCTCGGTATATTTGCTCCATAAGAATAATCTTAAAAAGCTGATGAGGGAATGTCATTTTTGAAAATGACATGCAAAAATCTCCTCTGTTAATAACGTCATTTGACAAACCGTTGCTGCCGCCTATAATAAAGGTTATATCTGAATATCCGTCAATTCCGAGAGTGTTTATTTTTTTTGCAAACTCCTCTGAGGTTAATTGAATTCCTTTAACATCAAGGATTATTACATATGTATTTTGCTTGATACGATTTAAAATTCTTGAACCTTCTTTTAATTTAACCTGTTCAATTTCAAGCTTAGAAAAGCCGTCATCAGCTCTCTCGTCAGCTACGGCTTCTTCATTAAATTTGCAATATTTAGACAGCCTTTTGGCATATTCCTTTATTGCATCTTCAAAAAATTTTTCCTTTATTTTGCCTACCGATATAACAGTAATATTCACTTTCTCACTCCTGACTAAGACATAGATGCCAATTGAATGAATATAACGGCGGCAACAAATAAATCTATAATTGCAAGAATGTAATTTTTTTGAAAGAACATCAGGTAAATAGATGCTATTGCAGCTGTTACCACCACACCCATAAAGGAAAAAAAGGTAGTAGTCAATCCTTTGCCGGAGCTGATGTACATGTATATCAATATAACTATTATATATATAATTTGTGAAATTTTCACACCAAAAGGCAGGGATTTTATCCTGTTAATAATTTTTTCCATATTTCCTCCTTGTATAAATCGGGTACCGATTTATCAGTATTTTATATATTTTGGATATTAATTTAAAAAAATAATTACAGTCAATATGTATTATACAATATATGTATTTAAAATAATAGCATAAATTAAAATAAGAAAACATATATTTTTAAATAAAGAAAATAACGTTTGCAAAAAAAGGTTGACTATATATAATGCTATGATATAATAGTATCACTTTAATATTTTTTATTAAAAATGGTAAAAGAGGTAGATTATTATGAAATTAATAAATAAGATAATATGCATAACAATAATAATAAATTTATTTTCTTCTTTTGTGTATGCATCCGGATTTAATAATGGAGTAGTTCGACCTGAAATATATGAAATTCAAAGAAATATTGAAAAGGAATACGGTGTTAATATAATTTTGCCGAATTGCAATGATACATATTCCAATATGGAAAAATGTCTTGCAACTATTGAACGAAGCCTCAGCCGTTTCCCTGATGGAATTATTAAAGAGATAACGGCAAAAAACTTAAAAAGAGGAATAAAGACAAATATTATAATTAATAAAACAGACAGCAATTCAATTGAAATTCCGGCTGAATATGTAATGACCGACGATTCTGCCAATATAAAAATAAATATGCTTCCATATAATTTTTACGGAATGTATGACGTAGTTTCTTTAGACGGAATAATTCATGAGTTTGGACATTATGTAAGTGATTATATTATTGAATGTTATGGTTTTGATGAATTGGACAGGGAGTTTAAAAAGCTGAATAACGGTTATAAGTACGGTATTTGGGATAATGATTATAATAAGGTGTTCGCAGGCTCGGCAGAAAATCTCAGTGACGAAATTACTGATTTGATATGGTATGCAGAAGCATATCCGGAGAAAATCCGCAGCTTGGGCAATGACGAAATAATACATAAAAAAATAAGATTTTTAGCTAACGTTTTTGATAAATGCTTTGAATCAGTTACAGAAGCTACAAAACTATGGTCAGACACCGCAAAAAATTCTCCCGATGAGTGGGCACAGGATATTATAAGGCTTATGAAGGAAAAAGGTCTGATTCCCTGCGAGTTTGAAGGGAAATATGGCGCATACATTTCAAGAGAGGATTTTTATGTCTTATCTTTGAATTTAATTAAAACAAAAACAGGTGAGGATAACTTTTATAAATATTTTAATATTGTAAAATCTGAAAAGAGCTTTAATATTGACCCTGTCAAGGGAGAAATTGTTTTTGAGGATGATGCAGGTAATATCTTTTATAATATCGATCTTTGCAATAAAAAGGAAGAAATTTATGAAGCCTACAGAATAGGACTAATCAGTGATTTAGATGAAAATAAATTTGAACCTGAAAAGCAAATAAGCAGACTTGAGGTCATTAAAGCTGCAGCCTTTATATGCGAAGGCTTCGGAATTGATATTACTAATTATAAGACTGCAAATTTCGAAGAAATGACAAATATTAATAAAACAGATAAGCCATATATTTATTTTGCAGTAAATACAGGTATAATCAAGGGCTATGGCAGCAGGCTGAAACCCTTTGATTATTGTACATATCAGGAGGCCTTTATTATGCTAAACAGAGTTTATACATTAATTTCAGAAAAAAATATTTTATAATAAACGTTAGAAAGAATAAATATTAAAATAAAGTAGTAATCCCTACGTTATTTTTTTAATGAATTATCATTTTTTTATATTATATTTTTATCAGCTGTGGTATAATGGAAAAAATAACTATAGGATTGGTAAAACATGTTTGAATTGCAGAGCTTTGTAATAGGCATAATTTTGATGTTGAAAAAGTATACATTAATAAATATTACGATAAACGAAGAACCGTGTGATGAGGATTATAAAAACGGAATAATGCTGCTTCCTATTATAGGTCTTACTACCGGTTTTTTTGCATGCTTTATAATGGCTTTTAAAATATTTTATGATAGCTTTTTCGTCAGTGTAATAGTATTTATGTATTATTGTATTATAACAAAAACAGTATCCTTAATAGATTCATACAAAGTCTTAAATTATTATATAAAGCCTAAAAAAAGCTCAGAGCAGCTGTCGGGTATACTTGGTATATTAATTATGAGTATGCTGTATATTTCATTGATGAGGCTTGTGAATATTAAAGCATTAATTATAATGACTACAGCAGGCTACAGCGGATTAATAATAACAAGCTCATATATTGACAGAGATAAGGAGTGTACGTCTGTTATGAAGTATTGCGGTAAATATCACAGGCTTTCTGCATTTATAATATCATTTGCAGCAGCTGTAATAATTAATTACAGACTTGTTATTCCTTTAGCCTTGACATATATGATTATGGGAGTCGCAGTAAAAAGCATAGATAAAAGTATTAAGCTTCTTCCCAGTTCAATAGAAGGCTTTATAATAGAGATTACTCAACTGATATTTCTAACTGTTACATATTTATTTAAAATAATATAGGTTTATGGCTAAGCCATAAACCTATAAAAAAATATTACATAATACAAATATTAATAATAATAATAATAATTCCGAAACAAAATAATTTATATTGTCATGTTATTTTTAAGGAAGTATCCAAAGCCTACCGTACCCTCACCGCAGTGACTAGATATTACACAGCCTATAGTATACTCATGAAATTTTGTAATCCCCGTTGCTTCGTTAATCAGTTTTTTTATTAAATCTCTTTCCTGTTCATTTCCTACAGTACACCCTATATGGATTTCATCATTGAGAATCATATCCTTATCATTTAAAATCTCTTCTATCATCATGTTGATAGCTTTTTTCTTGCCTCTCGTTTTCTTCCATACACTTAAGCCTTCGGGGGACATACTTATAATCGGTTTTATATTAAGCATGTTGCCAAATATGGCCTCAGTGCTGCTGCAGCGACCGCCCATATATAAATAATCCAGGGTTTCAACGGTAAAGTAGAGCTTGTAATTAGGAATCAATTTTTGCAGCTTATCTATAACAACATCAGTAGGCAATCCGCTGTCAATTAAATTATATGCATTTTTAACTAATGCTCCTGTTCCGACACATAGGTTTAAGGAGTCTAAAATTATTAATGAATCCGAATCAAAATATTGCGAAGCAAGCTGTGCGTTTTGAATTGTAGTTGAAACCTTAGATGATAAGCCGATATATAATATTGTTTTGCCATCATCAACATATGGCTTAAATGCGTTATAGAAGTCAATAGGCGAAGGCGCCGAGGTTTTAGGCAGCATATTCCTTTCACTCACAATATGAAAAATATCCGAAGTTGTAATTTCAATTCCTTCCTTGTAAGCATTATCTCCAAAGGTGACAATTAAAGGAATTATACCTATATCCATACGGCTAATTTCACTTAATGGCAAGTCACAGGTGCTGTCTGCAAATATTTTTATGTTGCTCATTATATTCCTCCAAATAAAATCATATATTAACATTATAATACAAAAACCTTAATTGTATATAAAGAATTGCTATATTTAAAAAATTTTGACAAACAAAAATCGTTGTAGTATAATTTAAAATGCTATGAAGCTTGTTATCTAGAGTTTTAACAACATAACGGAGGATAACTTTTAATAATTATAATAAAAATAGATTTGGTGCCTAAAATGGAAAATAAAAAAGTAATTTTTAGCGGAATGCAGCCATCAGGGGAGCTTACTCTCGGTAATTACTTAGGAGCATTGAAAAACTGGGTGAAGCTGCAAAGTGAATATGATTGTTACTATTGCGTAGTTGATATGCATGCTATTACCGTTCCTAAGGAACCAAAGGATTTACGGAAAAATACACTTGAGGTTTTAGCTAATTATATCGGCTCAGGGCTTGATCCTGAACAAGTTACTTTATTTATTCAATCTCATGTTTCAGCTCATGCAGAGCTGGGATGGGTTTTAAATTGCTTTGCGTACTTCGGTGAGCTCGGACGAATGACTCAGTTTAAAGATAAATCCAAAAAACAAGACAGCAATGCTATAACGGCAGGCTTATTTACATACCCAACATTGATGGCTGCAGATATTTTGCTGTACCAATCAGATTTGGTGCCTGTAGGGGAGGATCAAAGACAGCATTTAGAGATAGCAAGAGATATCGCTACCAGATTCAACAATCGCTTTAGTGAAACCTTCAAGGTGCCTGAACCGTTTATATCCAAGGAGGGTGCCAGAATTATGAGCCTTCAGGAGCCTGACTGTAAAATGTCTAAATCGGATGCGAATGAAAATTCATATATATTAATAACAGATACTCCCGATACAATCAGAAGAAAACTAAAAAGAGCCGTTACGGATTCGATAGGAGTAGTATCACTGAGCGACGAACAGCCCGGTATCAAAAACCTGTTGAGTATATATTCTAAAATAACAAATGAAGAAATGAATGATATAGTTCTTAAATATGAAGGTAAAGGCTATTCTCAATTTAAGGATGATGTGGCGGAAATAATAATAGAGGAATTCAAGCCGATACAGGAAAAAATAAGCTACATGCTGAAAAATAAAGATTACCTAGAAAAAATATATATTGCAGGGGCAGAAAAGGCAGAAGCAGTAGCCCGAAAGACACTTAGAAAGGTTTATAAAAAGGTTGGGTTCATCCCAAGATTTTAAAATAATTTTATAAAAAATCGGAGGACATATGATACTAATTAAAAATGGCTATATTAAAACTATGGCAGGTGAAGACATTGCTGACGGACAGATACTGATAGAAAACGGTAAGATAAAGGCTGTCGGCAATGATTTGGAGGTACCGGAGGACGTTGAAGTTTTAGATGCCAATGGTTTTTTAATAACACCCGGTTTAGTAGAAGGTCATTGTCATGTAGGAATGTGGGAAGAAGGAATAGGCTTTGAGGGTGAGGACGGAAATGAGGATGTAGAACCTATAACACCGCAGCTAAGAGCTATTGATGCAATAAATCCTATGGATTTAGGCTTTAGTGATGCATTGGAGGGCGGAGTTACGACAGTAGTTACAGGTCCCGGCAGTGCAAATGTAATAGGCGGTCAATTTCTGGCCATGAAAACCTACGGAAAAAGAGTCGATAAAATGGTAATTAAAAATCCCGTAGCTATGAAAATAGCCTTTGGAGAAAATCCGAAGAGAGTATACGATGAACAGCATAAGTCGCCTGTAACCAGAATGGCTATAGCAGCACTTTTAAGAGAAACCTTATATGAAGCTAAAAAATATAAGGAGGACTTAGATGCATCGGTTGAGGACCCTGACAGAGAGCCTGATTTTGACATAAAGCTGCATTCAATGCTTCCGGTTATGAGAAAGGAAATACCCCTTAAAGCACATGCTCACAGAGCTGATGATATATTTACTGCACTAAGGATAGCAAAGGAATTTGATTTAGACATTACCCTCGAGCATTGTACAGAGGGACATTTAATCATAGATGAGCTGGTAGAAGAAGGCAAGCCGGTATTTGTAGGACCTACCTTTGGTTCAAGAGCAAAGTATGAGCTGAAAAATATTACCTTTGACACACCTAAGGTTTTAGTAAATGCAGGAATTAAAACAGCAATTATAACAGATGCCAGTGTTATTCCGATACAATACTTAAGCATGTGTGCAGGTCTTGCCGTAAAAGCAGGTCTTGATGAGGAAGAAGCATGGAAGGCAATAACAATCAATCCTGCAGAAATTGTAGGAATTGCCGACAGAGTAGGAAGTATAGAAGTCGGAAAGGATGCGGACATAGCAATTTTTAAAGGAAACCCCTTGACAGATTTAGGCTATGAAACTGTAATGACTATTATAGACGGAAAAATTGTATATAAAAACAAGAAGGTAACAGCTTAATAATCGATGCACCGGAGAATTCCGGTGCATTAATGCTATTTACTTAAGAAATATGTAAGAAATATATCAACATTATTGTAATTTGTATAAATTAATATAAACAAAGGCTAAAGGTAAGGGGATGCAAATGGAAGAAAAATTGGCAAGAATACTTGTTGTAGATGATGACAGGGAAATTGTAAAAGCAATTGAAAAGCTGCTGGTAATTGAGGGTTATGAGGTAATTAAGGCATATAATGGATTGGAGGCAATGGATATACTTATATCAAATAATGTCCAGCTTATTTTGCTTGATGTTATGATGCCGAAGCTTGATGGTCTTTCGGCAACCATGAAGATACGGGAAAAGAAAAATATACCTATAATTATATTATCGGCCAAATCGGAGGACAGTGACAAAATATTGGGACTATCTATGGGAGCAGATGATTATGTTACAAAGCCCTTCAATCCGGAGGAGCTGGTGGCCAGAGTCAAAAGTCAATTGAGGCGTTATATGCATCTTGGCGATATGGGCAATGTTGTCCGATCCTCTCAAATTACCGTAGGAGGGTTATGCCTGGATACGGAAACGAAGCAGCTTACTGTAGACGGTGAAGAAATAAAGCTGACAGCAAAGGAGTATAAGATATTAGAGCTTCTTATGGGTAATCCCGGCATTGTTTTTTCCTCTGAAAGAATATATGAACGTGTATGGAATGAAGCGGCATATGCTGTTGAAAATACGGTAATGGTTCATATCAGACGCATCCGCGAAAAAATTGAAATAAATCCTAAGGAGCCGAAATATTTAAAGGTGGTGTGGGGCATTGGCTACAAAATTGAGAAAAATTAGCACAAATACAGCAACGAAAATCATAGCATTTCTTTTATCGGTAATATTTATCACTACAACGGTGGTTAGCTTACAAGTGGCTTCTTATCGAAATATAAAAATTGAAACGCTATTTCAAAAAGAATACAGAGAAAGCTCTGCTTTTACTAACAGGGTTTTTAATGCCTTTTACTTTGCATTGCGTAAAATTCAAAATAAAGATGAAACTTTGCAAAGCCCGGATTATTATTATTACATTTCCGACGGCACCAACATATATACAAATACACAGCAACAGGATAAAAGCTTTTTTGAAAAGAATGAGGAAGCTTACTATGCCTTTGAAAACGGAAGGTGGACATATGGTTCAAATACTAAGTATATAAATTTACCGAATTATTTTAAT
>DAIUCB010000054.1:0-12563 GCA_036846385.1 Bacillota bacterium
TCAGCATGTCTGTAAATGCAGTGAAAAATGTTATGATTTCAGACCCTGAAAGAATCTTGAATTCATATCCTCATCAATTGAGCGGTGGTATGAAGCAGCGTATTTGCATTGCTATGGCTTTGTTGACTCAAAGAGATTTAATTATAGCAGATGAGCCGGGAACAGCTCTCGATGTAACAATACAGGATCAGATACATAGGCTTTTGAAGGATCTTGTTATTGAAAAGAACATGTCTTTGATAATGATAACCCATTCACTTGGTGTTGCTCGTGAATTAGTTGACAGAATTTATGTAATGTATGCAGGTAATATTGTTGAGGTAGCAGAAACTAAGGAATTATTTAAAAATCCTCTTCACCCATATACAGTCGGTCTTATGAGCTGTGTACCCAGATTATCAGGTGGAGGTGTATCTGAAGGAATCTACGGTTACATTCCAAGTTATATAAATCCTTCAGCGGGCTGCAGATTTTATCCAAGATGCGCAAGTGCCACAGAAAGATGCAATAAGGAGAAGCCTCCTATAATCGAGGTGAATGAAAACCATAAGGTTGCATGCTTTAATTTTTCGGCTAAATAATGCTTTGATTTTCTTTAAAATAAAGAAAGGAGACATTTATCAAGATGATCATATAAATTATTTTGATAATAATATATTATGAATAATACAATATTAGAGGTAAAAGATTTAAAAACTTATTTTATGGTAGATAAGTCATCAAAATCCTATGTCAGAGCAGTAGACGGAGTCAGCTTTAATCTTAATGAAGGGGAAATAGTCGGTCTGGTAGGTGAATCCGGTTCAGGTAAAAGCACAATAGCTTATACTATCATGGGTATGAATAAATCATCCGGAGGAGAAATAATATTTAACGGAAAAAATATTATAGAGAATAATAATAAAAACAGAACTATGGATTTTAAGAAAAAGGTTCAGATAATATTTCAGGATCCCGGTTCTTCCTTGAACCCTTATCAGGATATTATGCAAATTTTAAGTCTGCCGCTAAAGGTTCATAAAATGGTGGAAAAAAATAAAATTGAAGAAAAGATTATGGAAATACTTGAAATGGTTGAGCTTCCGTCTAATTTTATATATAAATCTCCAAATTCAATAAGCGGTGGTGAAAAACAGCTTGTTTCTATAGCCAGAGCATTATGCTGTAATCCAAAATTTATTATATTAGATGAGCCTACTTCATCCCTTGATGTATCAATACAGGCTAAAATAATAAATATGCTGCTTAAGCTTCATAAGGAAAGAGAATTGACATATTTATTTATCACTCATGATTTGAGCCTTGTAAGAAACATTTCAACAAAGGTAATTATAATGTATCTTGGTAAAATATGTGAAATTGCATCAACAGAAGAATTTTATAACAATCCCCTACATCCATATACAAAAATGCTGCTTTCATCTATACCTGTTATTTCCGAGGAGGAAGAGGCTTTAAAGCCTAAAAAGACTACCTCAATCGGAGAGATACCGTCGCCGGTAAACATACCTAAGGGCTGTAGCTTTAATACAAGATGTAACCAAGCTAAGGATATCTGCTTTAAGGAAGATCCGTTGATGAAACTAATATCAGACAAGCATCAGGTAAGGTGTCATTTATATAAATAAGCAATAAGGTTCATATGGGCTCTGTGTCCTTAAGCGGTATAACCATATAAGGCACATAAATTGATTTTTCCTTTGGCTGACTGTAAACCACTATTGAGCTTAAAATAAATTTAGGGCATGGAATTAACATTGTTTCAGCCCTTTTTTTAATTGCGTCAATATCTACTGTTCTGCCCGGACGCTGCTTTACAATAGTGAGGTGGGGAGTATGGGCTCTTTTTTCTGCTTCAAGGTTGAGCTCACCGTAAATATTATCATGCAGCTGTATAAGCTCAGTTGAATTTACTCCTACATATAATACTCTTTTTCCGAATTGCCCCAGTTTATCAAGTGTGATTTGGAAGCTTTTTGTGTTTTTACATACCTCGATAACCTTTTTTACAAAGGAATCATCATCAGGAAGAGCCGGAGGAGGTATCAAGGTAATATGAGGCTCTGTAGTAAAAAATTTAATTTCAGCACGTAGCATTTCTATTTTAGTTTTATAGTTTTTGGGGATAGGTACTCCTATAAAATATTTCATAAATTTTATCCTTTCGCTTTTTAATATTATTATGATATAATCAGTCAAAAATTATTTTAAATATTGCTTAATTATAACATAAAAGATATTTTACAGCCATTAATTTAAGAATTTTAATGAAAATTAACATATAAAAGGATGTTAAAAATTAATCTTGTATTAATATAATAATGCTTATATAAGAAATACTAATGGCATATTGTTTTGAGAGGTTATTTGATGTCATATACTGATTTGATTTTAAAATATGTTGAGCAGAGCGGTCCAATACTAGGTATATTGCTTCCTGTAATCGAAGCATTTATACCAATATTGCCATTGGTTGGATTTGTAATTATTAATGTATCAGTTTTCGGATTTTTCTGGGGATACATTTACTCATGGATAGGCAATTGTCTCGGGTCCTTTCTTTTATTTCTTTTAATCAGAAAAGTAGGAGGGAAAAGACTCGAAAAAAAAATTAAGGAAAGCAAATATTCAGGGACTCTGGATAAAATCAGGAGAAAAAATTTCATGGTACTGTTTTTCTTATATTGCTTTCCATTTACGCCGTCTTTTTTAATCAGCGGAACATCGGCTTTAGCAAATATGAATACTGTAAGGTTTCTATCTGCCTTAATACCGTCAAAGCTAATAATGATGATCTCATTATCATTTATAGGAGTTAATGTAAATTCATTTTTTAAGAATCCCGGCAAATCAATAGCTTTTGTTATGCTTATATTGATTTTTAATATATTGTGCCAAAAAATTGTGGACAGATTTGAAAAGCACCACAGAAAAAATAATTAAAACTGATTCAGCTTCTTTTTTACATCCTCTGCCAGCCTTATAGATTTGGGGTTATTAAGTTTTTTAGCTAATATAAGCGCCATTTCGTAATGTGATTTAGCTGCAATGTAGTTATTTTTATTTATTTCTATCAGTGCGGCATAGCATTCTGCGGTATCTCTTCCCCATATTGTTTTATATTTTTCAAACAATTGTATAGATTTGTTAATATAATATTCAGCCTCATCATTGCTGCCCATTTCGTAAAGAACCTGACCTATATTAGAATAAAAGGTTTCCAAGCCCTTTTCGATAGAATTGTCGGAGCAAAGATTAATTGATTTTTTATAGTATTCATATGCATCCTGATATTTACCCAATTCTTTGTTTGTTTGTCCCAAATAGTTATAGCATGCTGAAATGCTTAATTTGTACTTATTGTTTATTCTGTTCAGGTTTGAAAATATATTAATTGATTCATTAAGAAGAGCAACAGCATTTTCATATTTTTTTATTTTTATATAATACAATCCCTTAAGCCTTAAAATTGTACCTCTTTCCTCAATATTATCATATTTTTCAAGCTGGTTGAGACTTTTATTGATATACTTATACATAATAGGAATATCATTTACCTGAATACTGTAAAAAATCATCTGCTTATAGTTGTTTAGCAGGTAATTTGTATTACCGAGAGCTTCTGCCGCTCTCATACTTTTATCTATATTTTCCAGTCCCTTGCCATATTCTCCCACAGATATATAATATCTTCCGGACAAATATGCTACCTCCATTTTAAGTCTTAGGTAATCTGTATCAGAATCGTTTAAAGCACTTAATTCCTTTGTAATTTCAAGGAGCTTTTCTTCAACATTAAAGGCGGTATCATATTCGGAGCATAAACATGTTTGCTGGTCTGAAAACACAGGATATGTTTCATGATAAATAGTATAATAATCTGTTAAGTTTTCTATTTTGTATTTCAATGATTTATATGTATTGCCGCATTTCCCAAAATGGTAAATTAAATTAGCATATAAGTGCTTGTTTCCCGAAGCTATAAATCTGTCTTCAAAATATAATCCTATTTTTTCGTGAAGAATAACCTTTTTACCAAGAGCTTGATTATTATAAATATATTCTCGTATTTTTTGATGTGTAAAGCTGTAAAAAATATCCTTGTCTGTAATGAGCTCCTGAATTAATTTTTTTTCCTGTAGGGATTCGATTATATCGAATATGAAAAGCTCATCCCATTTCATTAAAAATTTCAAACAATCAATACTTACCTTATCAAAAAACAGAGAAATGTAATTTAACATAATCATTTCATTATTTGTCAAATCCATTATTCTGCTTTTTATAATATTTGCAGCCTTCGAAGACAATTCATGACTGTATCCTCTTTCCTGAATTACCTTCAACAATTCGATTAAGAATAGAGCATTACCCTCTGTATCATTATAAATATTATTTATTAAAGGATCATTTTCAGTTATATCAAGAAATTTGCATGATATATTTTTTGTTTCCTCATAAGAAAATCGCTGCAATTTAATTTTTAAGATATAATCTCTTTTAATTAAGGGTACTGTAAATTCAGTTAATTTATTTTCGTAATCATCTCTGCATGCGCCTATAATAATAACTTTTTTATTTTCAAAATTAGATATAATATTAGAAAGCAAAAGCATGCTCATTTTATCTATCCATTGCATATCATCGATAAAGATAATTATATTTTTCTTTTCTGACAGCTTAGCAAACAGCTGTAAAATTGCTTCTATTGCCAGCTCAAATCTTGTTGAATCAAGCCTTTCAATAATATCATATTTAGAAAGAGCAATTTCCCTGTTAAAGGATGGAAAAACACAGCATATTATTTGCTCCTCCGTAGGAGTTAAATGAATTTTTTCTGATTTAACATATTCTCCGAGAAATGCAAAAATGCTATTCCACGGCTTTAAAAAAAATTCCTCCTCCGCTTTATAACAAATAGATTTTAGGATTATATTTTTCGTAATATCCAGGGATGATACAATTTTATTTATCAGTGATGTTTTACCTATTCCTGCTTCACCGGTTATCATTATTGAGGTGCCTGAGCTTGTTGAAAATTCATTGAGGATTTTATTTATTGAGTAGAGCTCATTATATCTTCCGTAAAAAAAGTCTTTTACTGAATTTGTGGTTGCAGTATCCTTTAATTTCAATATATCCTTAAATAACTTTTTAGTATTAATTTCAGGGCTTATATTTAGATCGCTTTTTAAAATTGCAGTTAAATCATAATATATTTTAACTGCTTTATTATATTCTCCGGACAAAGCATATATTTTCATTAAATATCTGTAATTCTTCTCGTTATATGGGTCATTTTCGATAAGGATACTGCTGTATTTTTGAATGCTGATAAAATCCTTTATATTAGCAAGCTCATTGACCTTTTTCATAACGGCTTTAATATAAATATTTTTATATTCATTTCTTTTTTCCATAAGCCACTCTTCATAATCATAGCAGTTCTTAATCATAAAGTTTTGCAGGAAATGACCGGTGTAAAGAAGTAATATATTTGCGGTTGAAATGTTATCAGTGTCAATTGATATTTCAATTTCACTGTTTAGCTCAATAATTGCTTTTGAAGCAAAGTGAAAAATATCCTCGCAAATTGATTTTTTTATTTTATATATAGCATCTCTTAAATTTTTTCGTGCTGATTTTTCATCACTATCAGCCCAAAAAATATTTATAGCATCCTCTCTCGATACCTTCTTATTTATACAAACATAATAAAACAGCCCTTCAGCCTTTTTATAAGGGAAATATACTTTTTCACCGTTGAATTTTACCAAGGGCTCTCCTAAAAGATGTACAGATATGCTTTTCATAATCAGCCTCATTAATTTTTTACATAATGTATTTTATGATATACTATGGGTATTAAAATACCTCCGCCGATAAAATTACCGATTGTTACAGGGAGCAGATTATTAAACAGTATACTGCCTAAAGAGACAGTAGGATCCAGTAACGCTGCAAAGGGTAAATAAAACATATTTGCAATACAATGTTCATAGCCGCACAGAACGAAAAGCATTACAGGAAACCAGCAGCCGAGCAGCTTGCCGGTGGTATCTTTAGCAGCTGTAGCAAACCATACTCCCAGAGATACCAGTATATTGCACAGGATACCTCTTAATACGGCTTCAGAAAAGGATAAAGAAATCTTAGCTTTAGCAATTTTTATTATAGTTCCGGCGAGAACAGGATTATTATATATTCCTCCGAAATAAAGCAGCATTATAACGGTTAAGGAGCCAATCAGATTACCGAAATAAACCTGGGTTAAAGCATTTGCATAGCTTTTTAATGTTATTTTTTTTTGAATAAAAGAAAATGTCATCAAGCAATTTCCTGTAAACAGTTCTCCTCCCACAATTACAATGAGCATTAGTCCAACAGGGAAAACAGCTGCTCTTAAAAAAATATTATCGTAGGTAACTAAAAATCCCTGTGCACCCAATGAGATATAAAGACCTGCCATAATGCTCATTAAAAATCTTTTTTCAAATGTCATATCAGCCTTGTATTGTCCGATTTTAACAAGCTCCTCGTGAGTTTCCTTTGGAGTTAAATAATTATTAGTCATAAAAAATCCCCTTAAAATTATATTTTACTATCGACAACGCTTACCATTTAATGATATATTATATTTTATACAAAATCAATTATTTTAAAATAAATACAGGTAAATAAGATAAAATATCTGTAGACGTTTTTTAGACGAAGTAAAAATATTATAGTGAAAAACGATTTAGGAGGAAAGTTTATGTCAGACAAATTTTTAAGCGATATTGAAATTGCACAACAAGCTACAATGAAAGTAATTAATAATGTAAGTGATAAAATTGGCATACCGGATCAATATGTTGAGAACTATGGTAAATACAAGGCAAAAATTGACTACAGATACCTTCAAAATGAATTGAAGGATAAAGAGGATGCTAAATTAATATTAGTTACAGCCATAAATCCTACACCTGCAGGAGAGGGCAAAACTACGACTACAATCGGACTGGGAGATGCTCTTTCAAGGCTTAATAAAAAAACAATAATAGCGTTACGTGAGCCATCCTTGGGACCTGTATTCGGAGTGAAGGGAGGCGCAGCCGGAGGCGGATATGCTCAGGTTGTACCTATGGAGGATATAAATCTTCACTTTACCGGAGATTTTCATGCAATAGGAGCTGCAAATAACCTTTTGGCAGCTATGATAGATAATCATATTCATCAGGGAAATGAACTTAATATAGACACAAGACGTGTAGTATGGAGAAGAGCTGTTGATATGAATGACAGGCAGCTTAGACATATTATAGACGGTCTTGGAGGAAAAACAGAAGGAGTAACAAGGGAGGACGGCTTTGATATTACCGTTGCTTCTGAGGTAATGGCTATTTTTTGTCTGTCAAATGATGTTATAGATTTAAAGGAAAAGCTGTCAAGAATAGTGGTAGCTTACACAAGAGACGGAGAGCCGGTAACGGCAGGGCAGTTAAAAGCTCAAGGTGCAATGGCAGCACTTTTGAAGGATGCATTAAAACCAAATTTGGTACAGACATTAGAAGGAACGCCGGCCTTTATACACGGCGGACCATTTGCAAATATAGCTCATGGCTGCAATAGTGTTATTGCGACGAGAATGGCATGTAAAATAGCAGATTACACTGTTACTGAGGCAGGCTTCGGAGCAGATTTGGGTGCTGAAAAGTTCATTGATATAAAATGCCGTATGACAGGTCTTCGACCAAGTGCCGTTGTTATAGTTGCAACCATTAAGGCATTAAAATACAACGGTGGAGTACTTAAATCCGACCTTGGAACCGAAAACTTAAATGCACTTGAAAAAGGATTGCCGAATTTATTAAAGCACGTAGAAAATATAACGCAGGTATTTAAGCTGCCTGCAGTTGTTGCTATAAACAAATTCCCTACTGATACAGAAGCAGAGCTTAAGCTGGTTGAGGAAAAATGTAAGGAGCTGGGAGTAAATGTTGCACTTTCAGAGGTTTGGTCAAAGGGAGGAGAAGGCGGAATTTCTCTTGCTCAGGAGGTTTTGAAGCTTACCGAAAGAAACAGCAGCATGGAATTTGCATATGATGTGAATATGCCTATTAAGGAAAAAATAAAGGCAATTGCATTGAAGCTATATGGAGCCGATGATGTAGAATTTTCGCCAAAAGCATCAAAGGAAATACAAAACTTTGAAAAACTCGGTTTCGGAAGCTTACCGATATGTATGGCCAAAAATCAATATTCCTTGACAGATGATGCCAAAATATTAGGCAGACCGACAGGCTTCAAGATTACAATCAGGGATATTACTATTTCTGCCGGTGCGGGCTTTTTAGTAGCTCTGACAGGAGATATAATGAAAATGCCGGGGTTGCCAAAGGTGCCTGCGGCAGAAAATATAGATGTAGATGTAAGCGGAAAAATAAAGGGATTGTTCTGATTCCTAAAAAGCGCCGAGGATAATCCTCGGCGCTTTTTTCAAAAAAAATTATGCCTTTCGGCATAATTAAAAATAATTTATAAAAAAACAAGGGGGAGAGGGAATTTATAAGTTAATGTTTCGTCAACTATTAACTTATAAGTAATTATAATTAAAAAACCTTTAAGAAAACTTAAAAATGAAATATAAATATAAACTTTTTTAAACTGATATATAAATTGGATTTCTGTTTCTACATGGAAATAATATTTAATTGAATAATAGACGAATTATCGACGGAAGCTTGATATAATTAAAAAAAATGATATTAGGAGGCATTTAAATGATTACTAATTTTGACATTTCAAATGCAATGACAATAAAATTAGACAACAGCTTGCCGGACTATCCTGTATTTAAATCAGGAGTCAGGAGAGCTCCTAAAAGAGAGCTTACCTTAAGCGAAAGAGAAATAAAGCTGGCTTTGAAAAATGCATTAAGATATGTACCGGAAGAATTGCATGAAAAATTGGCACCTGAATTTTTAGATGAGCTTATGACAGCAGGCAGAATTTACGGCTACAGATTTATGCCTAAGGAAAGGATATATGGAAAGCCAATTGACGAATACAAGGGAAAATGTATAGAGGGCAAAGCCTTTCAGGTTATGATAGACAACAATTTAGACCATGAGGTTGCTCTATATCCCTATGAACTGGTTACCTACGGAGAAACAGGGCAGGTATGTCAAAACTGGATGCAGTACCGGCTCCTGAAGAAGTATTTAGAGGAATTGACTGATGAGCAAACACTGGCAGTGATGTCGGGGCACCCCTTAGGCTTATTCAAATCTCATAAAAGCAGTCCGAGAGTTATAATAACTAACGGACTGATGATTGGCATGAATGATAATCCTCACGATTGGGCTAAGGCAACTGCAATGGGCTGCTCCAGCTACGGACAAATGACGGCCGGAGGCTGGATGTATATCGGACCTCAGGGAATAGTCCATGGAACCTTTAATACTTTAATAAATGCAGCAAGAAAGGAGCTTCACATTTCCGACAGCGAAGATTTGTCAGGTCGATTGTTTATTACATCAGGTTTGGGAGGCATGAGCGGAGCACAGCCAAAGGCAGTAGAAATAGCAAATGGAGTAGGAATAATTGCGGAGGTTGATTATTCAAGAATTGAAACAAGGTATAAGCAAGGTTGGGTCAATAAGATTACTGACAGTCTTGAGGAAGCATTCGACATAGCTGACAAATATATGTCTAAAAAAAAGACTATATCGATAGCTTATCATGGAAATATAGTAGATTTATTGGAATATGCAGTTGATAATAATATTCATGTAGATTTATTATCAGACCAAACCTCCTGCCATGTGCCATATGACGGAGGCTATTGCCCCAAAGGTTTGAGTTTTGAACAGAGAACAGAGCTTCTGAAAAGTGACAGAGAGAAATTTGCAGATATGGTAAACAAATCATTGGCAGAGCATTTCAGAGCAATTAAAGCTCTTGCAGACAGAGGAACATATTTCTTTGACTACGGTAATGCATTCATGAAGGCAGTATTCGATTCGGGAATAAAGGAAATTGCAAAAAACGGAATGGATACAAGCGAAGGCTTTATTTTTCCGTCCTATGTGGAGGATATAATGGGTCCCATGCTTTTCGATTACGGCTATGGTCCATTTAGATGGGTTTGCCTAAGCGGAAAGTCGGAGGATTTAAGAAAAACCGACTATGCTGCTATGTCTGTTATTAATCCTGAAAGAAGAGGTCAGGACAGGGATAATTATATATGGATCAGAGATGCTGAGAAGAATAAGCTGGTAGTCGGTACACAAGCAAGGATTCTTTATCAGGATGCATTAGGCAGAAGAGATATTGCACTTAAATTTAATGAAATGATAAGAGCAGGTGAAATAGGTCCTATAATGATAGGCAGAGATCATCATGATACGGGGGGAACAGATTCTCCCTTCAGAGAAACCTCTAATATATATGATGGCAGCAATGTAACATCAGATATGGCAATTCAGTGCTATGTTGGCAATGCAGCAAGAGGAATGAGTCTGGTGGCACTTCACAACGGGGGAGGTGTGGGTATCGGCAAATCAATAAACGGAGGATTTGGAATGGTCTTGGACGGCAGCGTAAGGGTGGACGAAATATTGAAAAAATCTATTCCATGGGATACAATGGTAGGAGTTGCAAGGAGAGGCTGGGCAAGAAACGAGCATTCTATCGAAACAACCATAGAGTACAATAAACAGTTTAGCAAAGAGGATCATATAACGATACCTTATGTGGCAAGTGATGCTTTAATAGAAAAAACAATCCAAAACTATAACAGATAATGTCATAAAGAATCAGGAGGAAAAAAATGAATAAAATTGTAGAATGCGTGCCTAATTTCAGTGAGGGCAGGGATTTAAACAGGCTGGAGAAAATACTTGATGTATTTAGAGGAAAAAAGGATATAAAGCTATTAGATTATTCAAGTGATGAGGATCATAACAGAACAGTCGTTACCTTGGTCGGTGAACTGACTGCGATGAAATCTGTTATGGTCGAAGCCATCGGCAAGGCTGTTGAATTAATTGATTTAAACAATCATGTCGGGCAGCATCCCCGCATGGGAGCAGTTGATGTTATTCCGTTTATACCAATTAAAAATGTGACAGTTGATGAAGCTGATAACCTGGCGAGGGAGGTTGCAGAAGAAGCTTCAAAAAAATACGGACTGCCGTTCTTTTTGTATGAAAAGTCTGCATCAGCACCTCACAGAGAAAATCTTGCAAATATCAGAAAAGGTCAATTTGAAGGAATGGCTGATAAAATGAAGGATGACATGTGGAAGCCGGATTTCGGTCCCGTAACAATTCACCCGACTGCAGGTGTTACAGCAATCGGAGCAAGGATGCCCCTGGTTGCGTTTAATGTTAATCTTGCAACAAATAATATTGAAATTGCCAATAAGATTGCTCAGCAGGTGAGACATTTAAGCGGCGGCTTCAGATATGTAAAGGCTCTGGGCATTGCACTTGAAGACAGAGGAATAGTTCAAGTATCAATGAATTTAACCGATTACACCAAATCATCAATTTACAGAGTATTTGAAACTATTAAAATGGAAGCATTAAGATATGGCGTCAATATAGTCGGCAGTGAAATAGTAGGTTTGGTTCCTATGCAGGCTTTAGTTGATTGTGCGGATTACTATTTAAGGCTTGAAGGCTTTGGCATAGACCAGGTTTTGGAAACGAGGTTATAATATGCTGATAATAAAGAACGCAGCCGAGCTTGTTACCTGCAGAGGCGAAAGTCCTAAAAAGGGCAAGGATATGGCTGATATAGGTATAATAAATAACGGTGCCGTTGCTGTTAAAAAGGATACAATAATTGATGTAGGAACGACAGAAGATATAATTAAAAAACATGGGAGTAAGGCTGACAAGATAATAGATGCTGCAAATAAAGCTGTCCTGCCCGGCTTTGTGGATTCGCATACCCATTTGATATTCGGAGGCTATCGGGCTGATGAATTTTCATGGAGGCTTCGCGGTGACAGCTATATGTCCATAATGGAAAGAGGCGGCGGAATTACCAATACAGTAAGAGCAACTCGAAATACATCATTGGAGGAATTTATTGAAATCGGCAAAAAACGTCTTGATAAGTTTCTTGAAATGGGAGTTACTACAGTTGAGGGTAAAAGCGGCTACGGATTGGATTATGAAACCGAGGTAAGGCAGCTGCAAGCAATGAAGAAGCTTAATGAATTTCATCCTGTAGATATTGTTCCTACATTTTTAGGACCCCACAGCGTATTACCTGAATATAAAGGCAGGGAGGATGAATTTATTGATTATATGATAAATGATGTTGTACCATACGTTGCAAAAAATAACCTGGCTGAATTTGCCGATATATTTTGCGAAAAAAATGTATTTTCAATTGAACAATCAAGACGTTTTTTACGGGAGGCAAAAAAAACAGGATTAAAATTAAAAATACATGCAGATGAAATGGTGCAGCTGGGAGGTGCTGAGCTGGCAGCTGAGCTTAATGCTGTTTCCGCAGATCATCTGCTGCAAGCATCGGATGAAGGCATAAGGAAGCTGGCTGATGCA
>DAIUCB010000055.1:0-12536 GCA_036846385.1 Bacillota bacterium
CTGCACTGCTGAAGCTTACTGCTACTGATTTTGTCCCTGTATATGGTCCGTTAGCATTTGCTGTCGGAGGATTATTTACAGGTGTTGCAGTATCAATTGGTCCATTTACCTTTATATTGTATGTGCCGGTTCCTGAAATCTTATAAACATAAAGATAATATTTACCAGCTGATGCATTGTATGACCCTGTTAAAACACCGCCTGTAGTTGAGGAAGGATATGAAACATAATTTGTGAGATCAGGAGCTTTATAAAGCAGCCAGTTTGCTGATAATCCACTCCCCTGCGTTACATTAATGTCAATATTACCGTTCGATTTAACATTAAAATAATATATATCAGCATTATCATTGGTATCGATTGCTGCAGATACCAGTAAGTTATCTGCTATCGGTCCGTTTGCTGTATCAAAGGTATCATTTGGTTCTGTTTCTGTTGTAATACCTACACTCGGATTTGTTGTTTCATTAATTGTAACCTGTGCTGTAGCAGTACCCTGTGCACCTTTATCATCTGTTACCGTCAGTGTTGCCGTATAATTACCTGCGGATGTATATACATGGCTTGGATTTGCTTGAGTGCTTGTGCTTCCATCCCCAAAGCTCCATAAATATGATGCAATTGTCCCATCTATATCAGCTGAGCCTGCACTGCTGAAGCTTACTGCTACTGATTTTGTCCCTGTATATGGTCCGTTAGCCTTTGCTGTTGGAGGATTATTTGCAGGCGGTATACTGTCATCTGTAAGTATTCCGTGGAAAACTACATCAAATTCCACCTCATTAGATGCATTGACTTTATAATTTATAAAATAGCATACGAGGGTCTTGTATCCGCTCCACGCATAAGAGTTGAGAGTATTTAAGAAGCTATTAGCAGTCAAATTCATATTCTTCCAATCGTTAATACGTCCTTGTGATGCTGCTTTCGTATATTTTCCCCGCAAAGTAAATGTTTTAAAGAATTCTGACTGGGATTGTGTTGTTGTAATGTTTGTAAGCCCTGTAACAGATGATATTTCTGAAGTTAATGATGCTATGCTCTTACTTGGATGTGTAAGCAGATAATCATCTGATACTAGAGGTACATAGAAGCTGTTTATATTGTTTACTAAATACTGCATTTGATTTTGATATGCTGTGTTTAAAGCTGAATCATTGCTGTATTGACTTATTAATCCGTCATAAGCTGTTACATTGTTGGTTTTTACTGCATCATTAAAATTATTAAGCATTTCCATGTTTTTTTCATACATATAATTATAAACAACAAAGCTATAGGTATAAAATGTAAAACCGCTATTATATGACGAATGCAACGTCTTTGCAAGTGAATATCTGTCAGCTTCAGCCCCTATATTACTCACCATGGATTTTCTGGGAACTACGCCATCTATACGTGTAGAGCCTGCAAACCACTCAGCTCCTCCTTCTTCAAACCAAGTTAATCTGTCATTGTTATAAATTGGTGAATTTCCCCACATGCCGGGTACTAAATATCTGCCCTGCAAATAATGAGTGAATTCATGACGAAATAATTCTTCAAGAGTATATATGCTATCGTTGACAGTTCTTTCATATGTGTAAAATGAACCCCAGCTTTCAATATACATACCACCGTTATTAGTATCCAGTCCAAATAAAAATCTGTTCATACCATATTCATTTGGATTATTGTAAATGTAGCATGTCAATATATTATCGGTATTATTGGGTTCAAGCGGGTTATCGCTTGCTATTGCTCTATAGAATTGAGCTCTTACCTCGTTTGACGCCCAATATAGTCTTTTTATTTTATCAATTGTTACATTGTTTCCGGTGTATATAACTAGCTTAGCATCATCAAAATTATATTTTAGTGGCAGATATTTAGCCTTTCCGTCTTGTTTTAGCTTCTGCATATCTATATTTCTGCCATAATAATCTATTCCGTTATAATTATCATTTATGCATGTAGCAACCTGAAAATACTGCTCTCCTACATATTCATACATACCCATGGCTTGAGTAAGAACTCTGTTACCTTCACTTGGGTTACTGTGAACCTTACCCAATGTACCCATCCAGTAAAGTCCATTGTTTATCAGCCAGCCATTATCAGTATTGACATTTCCTAATAGAGCTAATCTGGAAATTTCATATATATAGCTGTCAATTTGGCCATACCAGATACTATTTGACGGTATCACTCCGTTATAGAATTCTTGACTGATATCATATTCTATGCCGCCGCCGAGATTATAAATAGCTGTTCCTTTGCCATTGTCTTTTATATAAGTATTTATATTTGTTTGATACTGTTGAAATATAGGAACTGTTCTGTTGATTACACTTACATTTGTAGAACCATTCCACATCAAAAGTCCTATAGAAGATATTAATTCATCCTGCTGCGATGTCCCTAATGAAAAGTAAGAATTATTCATTACTGAAGATATTGCAGGCAAGCATTTATCATGATAACTTCTGGTATTGAGACTGCTTAATTGAGTATTATAGAAGCCTAAATAGAAACCTGCTCTTATTACTTCACATAGTGTAGGTATACCTTTGTTGTCTGTGCTTGTATATTGACTTCCTCGTGTAGATATTGCATCAATAAGTGCTTGCATACGATATTGGTCTGAATAAAATTCATAGGCATCCTGATTATATTGAAATAAATCAGTAATATCATAATGTTTTATAGTAACAAGTAAATTTACTAAATCAGTATAGCTCAATGTTTTAAGATATGACATTGAATATGAGCCTGCAGTTGCTGCTGCTTTAACTGTTTGTTCATTTTGGGTATCAGGCGGAGGAGGCAATTCAGACAGTTTAGCTGTTGCTGCTTCATCTGATATACTCTTCATAAATACGCTTGTCTCCATTTTTTGCGTATTTATTTTACCTGCAGGTGCTTTATCTGATAGTGTCGCAGACGATAAATTATCAACGTCAGCAAAAGCAGTTAAATTGAATAAGCTGTTCGTCAACAATGCTGAAATACATATAATACAAATAAATTTATATAATTTACTCTTGGTTAATAATCCCCTTTTAATAAATATGTTATTTGATTTTTCCATAATACAATTCTCCTTTTATAAATTTTTATTAGTTAACCATATTTAACAAATTAACATGCTAAAAATTACCCTTTTATTGCATTAATATACCATCTTAAACGATTAACTATCATCCCCTTTCTTTATAAATATTGTCTGTTCATTATTAAAATACATCACCTCTTTAATTTATTTAGGTTATTAAATTAGGAAAACCTATAAACCTTTTTATTTATCTCTCATAATGAAAGATAATAAGCATATTATATAAATTTCAGATGCAAATGTTTTCATAATATTTAAGCATTGATGTTATTTATTTAGAAATGTAACTATTTGGTATTAAATAGCTTTTCTATGAAAAATGTTAATTGTCAACATTTTAATGTCACCACAATATAAAAAGAAAATCATAATAAAATTGTAACCTCGTTTGATAATATTTTATCACAATTTTTCCATTAGTCAAATTTATATTATAATTATATTCATCCAATTTATAAAAGCTTCTAAATTTTTACAAATTTATGTCGATAATTGTTATATAATCAAATCGAAAATAATATTGTATTATTTTATATTTAGGAGGTGAAATAAATGATTAACGGTATAAAACCAACCGATATGCAAAAGCCCGCAGCACCCTCGCCTATCACCAATAAAAATGCTGCAGTAAACAACGGAGTTGAATCTGAGCCTATCAAGAAACCGGACAGAAAGCATGACAGAATTGAAATAAACAGCTTAATTGCTGACAGCGAAAAAAGAATCAATGACTTTAAAGAATCTATACGAAAAATGATTGCCAAGCAGGGTGAAAAATCAAATTTAAAGCTGTTTGGTAAGGAATTAAAGGTTTCTCCCGAGGAATCTGAAAAAGCTGCAAAAGCTATCGCCGAAGGAGGCGAATATTCAGTTGACGCAGTGTCAACAAGAATCATGGATATGGCAATGTCGCTGGCAAACGGAGACGATTCAAAAATAGGTATGCTCAGAGATGCTGTTACTAAAGGCTTTAAGGCAGCAGGACTGGAATTTGACAGTGATAAGGGTTTACCTGATATTTGCAATAAAACCTATGATGAAATTATGAAACGTTTTGACGAATGGGAAAATAAAGCTAAATAAACAATCATACATCTTATTACAAAATAATCTAAAAAAAGCCGAATGTTACTTTTCTGATATTGGAGAAAGAATACTCGGCTTTTTTATTTATTAAATTTTACAAAGTTTATATTAATAATATAAATTTTATTTTAGTACTTTTAAATTATCATAAATATATGTTGCACCTGATATTATTGTAATTAAAACAGTTATTATTATAAGAGGATTTATCAGCGGAGAAACAGCTCCCATACTGCCGGTGTAATCCATCAATATTGCTATTATTAAAACCATTTGACATATAGTTTTAATTTTTCCCCAGACATTTGCAGCTATAGTAACACCCTTTGAGGCTGCTATTGTCCTAAAGCCTGATATAAGAAATTCCCTTGAAATAATCAATATAACAATCCATGAGCTTAAGTATCTAAGCTCAACAAAGGCAATAAATGCCGCAGCTGTCAGCAGCTTGTCTGCCAAAGGATCCATAAACTTGCCGAAGTCTGTTACCAGTTTATCTCTCCTTGCTATGTAGCCATCTATTGTATCCGTAACAGCAGCTGCTATAAATATAATTAGAGGTAAAAATCTAAATATCCCATCAGTTATGAATAGAAAAAACAGAAATATGGGTATTAACAATATTCTTACGATTGTAAGTTGATTAGGTAAATTCATTTTCTTGAACCAATTCATATTATCACATCTCCTATTAGATCATATTCTAAAGCATCATTTATTTTAACCTTATAAATGCTGCCAATAGTTAATTCTTTATCTGCTGTAACATAAACACATCCGTCTATTTCAATTGAATCCATATATGTTCTTCCCACATATATATTTTCAACATCCTTTTCCTCTATCAATACATCATATATTTTTCCTACCTTTTTAAAGTTGTTTTCATAGGAAACTTCCATTTGTATTTCCATCAGCTCGTCATGTCTTAAATCCTTGACCTCATCGTCAATTTGATCAGGCAGCTTGTATGCGGGAGTGTTTTCTTCTCTGGAGTATTTAAATATACCTACTCTGTCTAACTTATATTCTCGTAAAAACTGTTTCAGCTCCTCATGAGCCTCTTGGGTCTCTCCAGGAAATCCGGTTATCAAAGAGGTTCTGATTACCGCACCCTCTACCTCATCCTTTATTCTTGTTATTAAATCAGTAATTTGCTTTTTATTCGTCTTCCTGTTCATCTTCCTTAATATATCGTCATTAACATGCTGCAGAGGTATATCAAAGTACCTGAGAAGCTTTTTGTTAGTTTTAAATTCATTAATCAACTCATCATAGATGTCCTCCGGATACAAATAATGAATTCTAATCCATTCTATACCCTTCAGCTGTGATATTTTCTGTATAATTTCGTGAAGTCTTTTTTCTCCGTATATATCTAACCCATATTTGCTTGTATCCTGAGCTATTATAATTATTTCCTTAACTCCCTTTTGTGCAAGTGTTTTGGCTTCTTCAACTATATTTTCTATTTTCCTGCTTTTATATTTACCCCTCAGTTGCGGAATTACACAGTAGGTACAATGATTATCACAACCCTCGGCTATTTTTAAATATGCATAATAATCAGGGGTTAATATATGTCTGGGCAAATTCTCATTGATTTCATTTTGCATATCGGTATAACAGACAATATTATTTTCTCTTTCATATTTCTCAATAAATTCATCGATCTTTTCAAAGCCTGCTGTACCTATTATAATATCTATCTCGGGAATTTCTTTTTTTAAATCCTCACTGTATCTTTGTGCCAGACACCCTGTTACTATAATTTTATTTTTTTTCTTTCCTTCATTTTCATTTTTAATTTGTGCTGCACTGATAATAGTATTTATAGATTCTTCCTTTGCTTCATTTATAAATGAACATGTGTTTATGATAATATAATCGGCTTTATCTGCATATTCTGTTACTTTATATCCTTTTTTAGATAAAATCCCTATCATATTTTCTGAGTCCACCAGATTTTTAGAGCAGCCCAGGGACTCAACATATATTTTTCTCAAATTAATTTCCTCTCATTTCTTCTAATTCTTCTTTGGTGATTAATACCTTTCTTGGCTTGCTTCCCTCATGACCGCCGACAATTCCTCTTTCCTCGAGCTGGTCAATTATACGTGCCGCTCTTGAATAGCCTACCTTGAATTTTCTCTGTATATAGGATGCCGATGCCTGACCGTCATTTACTACCATTTCGATTGCTTGCTCCAGAAATTCGTCTGCCTTTTCATTCTGCTCGGGAGACTTTTCTATTTCCTCAATTATTTCATTTGATTTTTGTGTTTTTATTTCTATTTGCTGCTGCCTGATATTATCCACCACTCTTTTGATTTCATCATCGGATATCAAAGTTCCTTGAATTCTAATGGGCTTTGCCATTCCCATCGGATGATAAAGCATATCTCCTTTTCCGAGAAGCTTCTCAGCTCCTGCAGTATCCAATATTGTCCGTGAGTCTATATATGACGATACGGCAAAAGCTATACGCGACGGTATATTTGCCTTAATGACACCTGTTATAACGTCTACAGACGGTCTTTGAGTTGCTATAACCAAATGTATGCCGCATGCTCTGGCAAGCTGGGCAATTCTTGTGATATATTCTTCTACTTCACTTGAAGCTACAGTCATTAAATCGGCCAGCTCATCAATAACAATTACTATTTGAGCCATTTTTTCGCCGTAATCTTCCTTTGACTTTGTAATTTTTTCATTATATGAAAAGATATCTCTGACACTGTTTTGAGCAAATATTTTATATCTGCTTGTCATTTCCGATACTGCCCAATTTAATGCATTTGCTGCTTTTCTGGGGTCTGTTACAACCGGTATCAGCAAATGGGGAATACCGTTATATACGCTTAGCTCAACTACCTTTGGATCTATCAGTATCAGCTTGACATCCTCCGGTTTGGCACGAAAAAGAATGCTCATGATGAGAGAATTTATACAAACACTTTTACCTGAGCCTGTGGCGCCGGCAATTAATAAATGAGGCATTTTTTCTATACTGGCAATTATATTTTTTCCTGCTATGTCCTTGCCTAAAGCAAAGGGTATATTAGAGCTTACTGCTTTATATTCCTTAGATTCAATTAAGCTTCTTAAATAGACGCTGGTTTTTACCTTATTCGGTACCTCAATGCCTATAGCGGATTTTCCCGGTATCGGTGCTTCCATACGTATTTCTGAGGTAGCCAGACTCAAAGCTAAATCATTAGTCAAACTCGTTATTCTGCTGACCTTTACTCCCGGTGCCGGCTGCAGCTCATAACGGGTAATTGTAGGTCCTTTATTTATTTGAAGTATATTGCATTGTATATTAAAGTTATTTAAAGTTTCTACAAGCTTTTCAGCTTCAATACGCAAATCCTCCTTGTCACCCTTTGGATGAGGAGGGGATTGGTTTAAAAGAGTTGAAGACGGCAATTCATATTTATCCTTTACAGCTCCTGCAATGTTAATTATATCATCGGTTATTTCTTTAGCCTCAAATTTATTGTTCGCTGTTAATTTTTCTTTTTTACTGTCCTGATTGAATATTTCTTTGGCAGCTGTTACATTATTAATATTGCTTAATTGTTCTGCCGGAGTATTTTCTATATATTTATCGCTATTTATATTGTCCTTATTTTTTTGTTCGTCAAGTTTTAACTGTGTTATATCTGTGTTTTTTTGTTTATTATCTATATGAGTATTTGAATAATCAAATATCTTTATATTGTCATCTCTTTCATCTTGCCTTCTGCTGTCAGCCTTATCCTTAGCGGAGCTTTTATGCTTATTATTAGCTTCATCTACCTCAACAAAAATAAAATTATATATATAGTTAAAAATTTTCTTTATAAAGTTAATTACAATTTTTACTCCGCCGATAATACTTTGATTAGTAAATAGTATTGTAAATGTAAAAATCATAGTTCCCAATATAATTACAGTTCCGTTTCTGCCTACCAGTTTAAGGCATATAAAGGTTATAAGGTTACCTAAAATTCCTCCGCCTGAATTATTCATGCCGAATTCTTTAGCTGAATTTATAAGCTCAATTAATTTGATATTTCCAATCAGTGTATTATATACAACTTCCTCTGTCAATGGAATATACATTATGTAGCATACGAAAAATCCCAATATTGCTGCAATCTGATTACTGTCATTTGCTATAACGATATTTAACAGCCTCATTATTCCTATAACCAGCACAACATATGGAAGAACACTTGAGCCTTTTCCCAATAGCGTATGAGTGAACATATTTATAGTTTTGCCTATTATACCTGTCTGAGACTCTTTATTTGTAACTACAATTAAAAATACGGCAAACGCAACTATAAAAATTCCTGATATTTCTTTTTTTAAAATATCTACCTTTGCCTTGTCCATTTTTATTGCATTTGAACCTGTACCTTTATTCTGATAAGCTTTTTTTGTACTTTTTGATTTTGTATCTTTATCTTTTTGTACCTTAGCCATTTTATATTTTAGTCCCCCTAAATATATTCTAATTATTAATTATATCATATATTATGGCTGATTTGCAATGTCTTTTTCCTGTATACAACCATAATATAATTTATTGCGCATTTTGGTTGATTAAATCACGCAGAACCTTCATAGCTGCATTAAAACCGCCTATTTCATCAATAAGCCCTATTTCAACAACCTCCTCACCGTTTAATACTGTACCTACATCATTGGCTATTTCATCTGTATCATACATATATTTAAGCAATGCTTCTCTGTCTACCCTGGAATTGTTTACTATAAAATTTGTTATGCGTTCCTGCATCTTTTGGAAATATCTGAAGGTTTGCGGTACTCCGATTACAAAACCATTTGTTCTGATCGGATGTATTGTCATTGTTCCTGTAGGTGCTATAAATGAATATTGAGCAGATACGGCCAATGCTGTGCCTATGCTATGTCCTCCTCCTAAAACCAAGGATACCGTCGGCTTAGAAATACTTGCTACAAGCTCTGATATGGCAAGCCCCGCTTCAACATCTCCTCCGACTGTATTTATAAGCAGCAATATACCTTTTATCTCGGGATCCATTTCAGCTCCGATTATCATCGGTATTATATGTTCATATTTTGTTGTTTTGCTTTGCGGAGGCAATGAGGTGTGTCCCTCTATTTCTCCTATTATACTGATAAAGCAAATATCTTTGACGGGATTAACGTTAGCAACACTGCCAACCTGCTTAACATTTTCCAATTGTTTATCACCGTCATCATTATTGTCTCCCTCCTGCTTGTTAAACATCTGTTGATTGCTGTTATTTAGCTGCTGTTGATTGAACATGCGGTAATAATCTTTATTATTGTTTATTTGCTGTTTGTTTTCGACTAATTGATTTTGGTCAATTTTGTTTATTATTTGCTGCTTGCTGCTGTTTTGCAATCTTTCGTTCGTATTCATATTGTCCATTGTATCCTCCAAATTAAAATAATCAGGTTATTTAATCCTGATTATTCTTTGGAGTTTTACAAATATTATTCACTTAAATCAAAGAAGCCGCTTTTATATTTAATCATTTTCGATTATAATCATATCGCTTCCGATTTTTTTTATATTTTTCCACATAACCTCTCTCTTTTTTTGTTCCTTAAAAAAACCAAAGCCTGTGGATTGACCGGATATAAAGCTTAATATCTCACCTGTTTTTTCATCAATTACTAAATCACAGTCCCCAAAAATACCCAGGTTTTCTCCTGTGTCAATGTTTATAATTTCCTTGCTGTATAATTCACTTAATTTCATATTGGATATCCCCCCTTTTGTTAATCGTTATATTCCGGTATGTCCAAATCCTCCGGCACCTCTTTTTGTATCCTCCAGCTCTTCTGTCAGCTCAAATTTGACCTGCTCATGCTTAATAAACACCATTTGTGCTATTCTGTCTCCATTGTTGATTATAAAATCCTTGTCTCCAAGATTTATAAGTATTACCTTAATTTCTCCTCTGTAATCAGAATCAATGGTTCCGATTCCGTTTACAAGGCTGATTCCGTTTTTGATCGCAAGTCCGCTTCTTGCTCTTACCTGTGCTTCGTAGCCTTCCGGCAGCTCAATAAACAATCCCGTAGGCACCAAGCTTCTTTCCATAGGCTTTAAAATAATCGGATTTTCAATAAATGCTTGTAAATCTACACCTGCCGAACCTTTAGTTTCATATTCCGGCAATTTAAATGGATTCTTTTTTACAATTTTAACTTTCATATTTTTCTCCCAGTACTTTATTTATTTTTTCACCTAAATCTTTATACTTGTTTAAATTTCCTGTATATGTAATGCTTAAGCTGTCTATATCAAACAAATCCTTTGCAACCTCCAGTACATCCTCATACTTAACGTCATTGATGCTTTTTATAATATCCTCAGGATATACAACCTCATTATAAATCAGTTCTCTTCTTGCTATTGACGACATTCTGCTTGATGTGCTTTCCAGTCCAAGTATATAGTTACCCTTTATTTGCTGCTTTGCTCTTTTAAACTCTTCAATTGTTATATTGCCATTTTTCATTCCTGTCATTTCTATGAAAATTGTCCTTAAGGCATCCTCGATTTGATCATATGACAAGCCTGCATATATGCTGAATATACCGCTGCTTGTATAATTTGATACGAAGGAATAAATAGAATATACCAGTCCCTTTTTTTCTCTCACCTCTTGAAATATCCTTGAACTCATCGTACCGCCGAAAATATTATTGAGTACCAATAAAGGATAATAATTAGGGTCGTGCCTGCCGATAGTTTTATTTCCTATACATATATGAAGCTGCTCCAACTCCTTATTTATGCCGATTATCTTTCTTTCGTATTCTCCGTCTATATCAACATGTGAAATACTTCCATTTTGCCACTGTTCAAATTTGTTTTTTATCAGCTCGACAAATTTTTCCTCATCAAAGCTTCCTGCTATTGATATTACAGTGTTATAGGGTGAATAATTTTTTTTCATATACTCTATTACTTTTTTAGTATTAAAGGTTTTTAGATTTTTTTCGGTTCCGAGTATGTTATATGCCATTGGACTTTTATCAAATATAATCTCCGTTAATTTATCGTGCACCAAATCCTCCGGTGAATCCTCGTACATTTTAATTTCTTCAATTACAACAGATATTTCCTTATCTATTTCCTCCTGCTGAAACAGTGAATTAAAAAACATATCCGACAATATATCTACTGCTTCAGTAATATTTTCATCTAATACCTTTACATAGAAGCAGGTACATTCTTTGCTTGTAAATGCATTAATTTGACCACCAAGATTATCAATATCCTCTGCTATCATATTGGCTTTTCTGTTTTCTGTGCCTTTAAACAGCATATGCTCAATAAAATGGGATAGCCCATTAGTTTCATCATTTTCATTGTTTGATCCGACCTTAACCCATATTCCTATTGAAGCAGATTTTACATACTCTATTTTTTCTGATACTATTCTCAAGCCGTTATCTAAAGTATATTTATTAATCATATTTCCTCCAAATTGTATTTCTGTAATTTTTATTGTTTTCTCAGCATTTCGCTTACAGATACAATCTTATATTGCTCTATAAGCAAATCACTTATTATTTTATTCAAAGCATCCACCGTACATTTAGCCGGATGAATCAATATTATATCACATCTGTCCAGCTTGTTAAATATATTCTTATATACTGTACCGGCTGTCGCATCTCTCCTCCAATCCATAGTATCTATCGATGCAAGCACTATTCCGGGATACCCGAGGTTAATTGCCGCTTTGATTACATTATTATTATATGAACCTGAAGGCGGTGAAAAGAGCTTAATATCATAAGCTGTCAACTCCCTTAACAATGTATCTGCTTTTTTTATATCCTCATATGCAATATCATAGGAAAGGCTTTCATATGATTTGTTATAAAAACCGTTATTTCCTATTTCGTGTCCCTTTGTGCTTATTTTTTTAGCTATGCCCGGATATTCCTCAGCCCAGCGTCCGGTAGTGAAAAAGGTAATTTTAACATCATATTTGTCAAATATTTCAAGCATTTCATCTATATGTTCACTGCCCCAATCCACATTGCATGCAAACGACACTACCTTCTCAATGTTCGTACCTTTACGGATAATAAATTTCTCAACATCATTTTCATTGAAAACTCTTCTGTATTTAAAATTAAACCTTGTTATAATCATTAATATTATTATTATTGTGATTAAAACTATCATTATAATTTTTCTTATAAATGATATATTATTGCATAGAAATCTCATAAAAATCCCCCTTTTAATTATATTTAGTATAATGAGGGTTTATGTATGATTCATGATATTTTTTTATTTATCAGCAGCAACTGTATGATAACGAAC
>DAIUCB010000056.1:0-12389 GCA_036846385.1 Bacillota bacterium
TGGAGGGAATTAATTTTTTGTTGGCTGCATTTATTATTATGGTTGCCGTATCGGTTTTTATGGGAACGGCAGTAGGAACAATAAGTACCGTTGGCATTTCGCTGCTCGGGATTGGCTTAGGCTTAGGTATACCTGTCGAAATAATGGTTGGCGTATTGGTATCGGGAGCCTTTGTAGCGGACAAGATATCTCCCTTATCCGGACTAGTTAATTTAACAATGACCTCTGTGAAGATAAATTACAAGGAAATGATAAGAGGTATGTTGGTAACACTTATTCCGACTCTTATTATTACCGCAGCTGTATATTATATAATAGGCTTAAAATATACTTCCGGTGATTATTCCAAGCTTTTATATTATAAAAATGCAATTTCAGAGAGCTTTAACACATCCCTTATATTATTATCACTGCCGATAATTGTGCTTACACTTTCTGTTTTGGGAGTCAATTCTTTAAAAACTATCGGTATAGGCTTGATAATCGGATCTGTATTGAGTATTACCTTCCAACAAATGACTTTTGCTGAGGTTCTGGAGGGAGTGTTGTTCGGATATCACGGAAATACATTATCCCCTGAATTAAATAAAATGCTTGCAAGCGGCGGAATGATATCGATGATAGAGGTTATTCTTGTTGTCTTAGGGGGTGTAATCCTGGTAAAGCTATTTGAAAACAGTGATGTATTAATGCCTGTAATGGATAAGCTGACGTCTAAGGCTAACTCAAGAATCAGCTTGATTTTAAGAACCGGCTTTATCAGCAGCTTAATGACTGTTGTTACCTGCGATCAAACAGTAGGAATAATTTTGCCCGGACGTATTTTGCATGATAAATATAAAGAATTCAAACTTGATAATTCTGTTCTTGCAAGAACTATATCAGACAGCGGAACAATAATAGCACCACTTATGGCCTGGAATGTTAACTCCTTTATTATCAGACCGATTGTGGGCATCTCGGCTGCACAATATGCTTCATATGCAGTATTGTGCTATGTATGTCCGATAGTAACTATTCTTGTAACCCTTATTTTATATCGGAAAAGCCGAAATGTTGACTAAAAGTATTTTAAAATGCCGTTTCGTTAACTATCGTAAGTCGACGCCAGTATAATAAGTTATAATTTAAAATTCCTTAATTAATTAAGTTAAAAATAAAAAAAGCTTAGTTTAAACGAAAAATACGATGCATATTGCAAGTAAAATGAAGTCATTATATAATACCTTTGGATTATATGATATACTTTTAGATATTATTTACCTTAATAGTATATCATATTAAATTAAAGTGATATAGGATGGTTTAATAATGATACAAATGATAAGGACTCTTACCGCAAATATCAATGTTTTGAAATGGATAGAAGATGTAGTACAATTGACGAATCCGGATAATGTTATTTGGATTGACGGCAGTGAAGAGCAGCTGAATCAGCTTCGGAAGGAAGCTTGCGATACAGGAGAAATCAGACCGTTGAACAGTAAAAAGTATCCCGGCTGTTATTATCACCGCACTAACCCTAATGATGTAGCACGTATGGAGGACAGAACCTTTATATGTTCGGAAAAAGAAGAAAATGCAGGACCTACAAATAATTGGATGAGCCCCGACAAGGCATATAAGCTGGGCAGTGAAATATTTAAAAATTCTATGTCAGGACGCACAATGTATGTCATTCCTTATTCAATGGGTCCGGTCGGATCACCCTTTGCCAAGGCAGGTATAGAGGTAACCGACTCTATCTATGTAGTTTTAAATATGAATATTATGACGAGAATCGGTCAGAAGGTTCTTGATATACTTGGAGATTCTAACGATTTTGTGAGAGGACTTCATTCAAAATGTGATTTAAATGAAAAAAACAGATATATATTCCATTTTCCTGAGGACAACACTATATGGTCATGCAATTCGGCATATGGAGGAAATGTACTTTTAGGGAAAAAGTGCTTTGCACTTCGAATTGCTTCATATCAAGGCTTGAGAGAAAATTGGATGGCAGAGCATATGCTTATTCTTGGAATTGAAAATCCTAAGGGTGAAGTGAAGTATATATCTGCGGCATTTCCTTCAGCATGCGGAAAAACTAACCTCGCAATGCTTATTCCTCCTGAGGGCTATAGGAATAAAGGCTACAAGGTATGGACTGTCGGTGACGATATAGCTTGGCTGAGAATAAGAGAGGATGGCAGGCTTTGGGCGATTAATCCTGAGGCAGGCTTCTTCGGAGTTGCACCCGGTACCAATAAAAAGTCAAACTTAAATGCACTGACCTCTGTTATGAAGGATACAATATTTACAAATGTAGCATTAAATTTAGATGATAACACCGTTTGGTGGGAAAAATTAGACAATAATCCTCCTGAAAACGGACTTGATTGGAAAGGCAATCCTTGGAACGGCAAAACATCATCTGAGAAGGGAGCACATCCAAATTCCAGATTTACTGCTCCCGCAAAAAATTGTCCATGCATATCACCTAATTGGGAAGCGCCTGAGGGAGTTCCAATTTCAGCAATGATTTTTGGAGGCAGACGTGCAAAAACAGCACCTCTTGTTTATCAGTCAAGAAGCTGGAAGCACGGAGTTTTCGTCGGAGCCACTATGGCATCTGAAACAACAGCAGCAGCTGCAGGTGCGGTTGGAGTAGTAAGAAGAGACCCTATGGCAATGCTGCCTTTCTGTGGATATCATATGGGAGATTATTTTGCTCACTGGTTGGATATGGGTAAAAAATCGCTTAATCCTCCTAAGATATTTCATGTAAACTGGTTCCGTACAAATGAAAAGGGTGAGTTTATTTGGCCGGGCTACAGTGACAATTTCAGAGTAATCGAATGGATTATTAACAGATGTGAAAATCTTGTAGATGCTGATGAATCGCCTGTAGGCTATTTACCTAAATACGGAGATATCAATACTGATGGCTTGGAAATATCCGATGAACAATTAAAAAGCCTCCTTTCAATCGACAAGGAATCATGGGCGGAGGATATAAAGGGAATTGAGGAATTCTTTAATAAATTCGGAGACAAGCTGCCTGATGAATTAACAGAAGAGCTGACCATTCTTAAAAATAATATAAAATAAGTAAAAATGCAATGTGGGAAGTCGCATTGCATTTTTTTCGTTTGCATTCTGTTTTAGGTTGATTTAATTCAGCTCATTTTATTTTTAATATTTGTATTGATAGTAACATAATAAGCTGCAAGGTAGAAAAGTATTATAATAGCAGCTGCAGCTACTGCATTACTCGGATTTATCCTTGTAAAAAATATATTTTCAATTATTCTTGACAAGGATATCCTTAAAAAGGAAGGTGTCAAAGAAATTAAAACTCCAAGGATAATCCAAAGCTTAAAGCCTAATTTATAGTTAAGTGCACTAAGGAGGTTAAGCAAACTCATAAATGCCAGAAAGTCAAGGAATAAAGAGAATATTACCAATAAGCTGCTATCGGCTGAAATGTTGAATATTTCAAAGTTTGTCATTGGATATTTGCCTAAGCTGCTAATGAGCAGCATGTCAATTTTCATAAAAGCAGTCTGGATAACAGCAAAAACAAAAGCTAACAGCAAATTAGTTATAATAGCTGCTTTATAGAAATCCTTTCTTGTGACGCTGAAACTGATTGCTATAGGGAAATATTCATAATATAGCTCATAACAGCAAATTATGATAAAAATCAATATAGGTATAATATTTGATGCTGCGATTGATATCAGCCTTACATTTAATTCATTGATATTGGCAGATTCACTTACTCTTACACCTATAAAATTATCACCGTATCTTATTAATGATACGTAGGACAAAATATTAATCAGCAATACTATTCCCCAAAAAATTCCCAATGCATTTCCCGTATCAATATTTTGAAATTTAACTGCACGTTTAATTCTCTCCATTATATTGCCTCCTTTTCCATATGCTTTTCTGTTAAATAAACAAACAGTTTTTGAAGCGGTATACTGCTGATTTCAACACCTTTATTTTTTAGCAGCAGCTTTTCTTCTTCAGTTAAATTATCGAATATTCCTAATATTGAGGTTGAACCAAACTCTTCCTCATGAATTATATTTTTATCTTTTATAATCGGAAGTATATTTTCGGACCTTCCGCTTAAAAAATAACCCTTATCCATGATATTGCTTACCTCATCCCTGATATATACTTTTTCATCCTTAAGTATAATTACCTCTTCAAACAAATTTGTTACCTCATCGATTAAATGAGTGGAAATTATGACTGTTCGGGGATTTTTCTCAGTATCCTCCATCAATAAATTGTAAAATTTGTACCTAAAGGCAGCATCAAGTCCAAGTGACGGTTCGTCAAACACCGTTAGCTTAGCCCTTGATGCTAAGCCTATTATAAGTCCGACAATAGTTTGATTTCCCCTTGAAAGCTTATTATACTTTTTCTTAAGATTAAGATTAAATTCCTTGACTAAATAATTTTTATATTCTTCATCCCAATCCTTATATAAAATTTTAGCAATTTCGAAGATTTTCTTTATTTTATAATCATCTATAGGTATACCTTTTTCTCTTACCATGCAAATATTCTCTACTGCCTTGGTATTTTCATAAATATTTTCATTGCCAAAGCTCAATTCTCCCGAACTGCATTTTATATGATTTGAAATAATACTCAGGAGAGTTGTTTTACCTACACCATTTCTGCCTAACAGACCATATATTTTGTTTTCCTCCAGAGTAAGATTTATGTCAGTCAATATTTTAACCTTACCATAAGACTTGTTTAAATTATCTATTTTCAACATATTAAGATTTTCCTCCTTTTTCTTTTTTGATAAATTCAATAATTTCATCAACGGTTATTTCCAGTCTTTTTGCTTCTGTCATTATATGGGGTAATATTTCCTTGAAAAACAAAGACTGTCTTTTCTTCAGAATTTTTTTTCTTGCTCCTTCAGCTACAAACATTCCAAGTCCTCTTTTTTTGTATAGAATATTTTCTTCAACTAAGAGATTAAGCCCTTTTCCGGCTGTAGCAGGATTTATCTGATATATTTTAGCAAACTGATTGGTTGAAGGAGCTTGATCCTCCTCGCGAAGATTGCCAAGTAATATGTCGTTTTCAATATTTTCCGCTATTTGTACATAAATTGATTTATCCGAACTTAAATCTAACAAGATATCACCTCCATCTGTAGCTAAATGGTTAATTACTTATGTAATTAAGTATATTACTAAGATGCTGTTTTGTCAATACTGTTAAATTAAAATAATAAGCTCCCACAAAAAAATGCAATGAGAACATCCCACTGCATCATTTTTTATCCTCTTCTATAGCTTTCTGCTTCGCTGCCCGGTATAGAATAAACACTGCCTTTATTGCAGTAAACTGAATTAGACGTATACTCCGGATCGGATTTGCTGTCATAATTATATTTTTCAATGATTTCATCAGCATTGTGACAAACATCGTATCCGTCAAATATAAATGAAATATTCCCCTTGCCCTTAGTAAATGAGGAAAGCTCCGCAGCATAATTCATGGAGGAAGCAACAGGTACTCTGCCGCTGACTATTGAATTGCTTCCTATGATAGTCGGTGCATCAAAGGTACCGTACATTTTAGTGATATCATTCATTATCCTGCCGCACAGGTCTTGCGGGGCAGTGATTTTAAACCTGTAAAAGGGCTCAAGTAATATATTTTCGGTGCTTTCAAGACCCTGTCTTACGGCACGGAAGGTCGCCTGATGAAAATCCCCTCCGGCAGTATATTGATGATGTGCAGAACCGTTAATCAGCTCTATATGAATATCAGTTACAGGTGAGCCTGTCAGGATGCCTCTTTTGCAGGCAGGCTCAACAAGCTTTGACACTGCTCTTTGCCAGCGAGGATGTAATATATCATGATTTATATTGCTAAAGTAGCTGATACCGGAATTTCTTTCAGACGGAGACATTTTCAGCTTAACCTCCGCATAATGTCTGTAGGGTTCGAAATGTCCGAAGCCGGTAGTTTCTGCCTTTATGGTTTCCTTGTACAAAACCTCCGGTTCTTTGAAAAATACCTCTATATTAAATCTTTCCTTTACCTCATGCTTTAAAATTTCGAGCTGGATAACGCCCATAACATTAATTTGGAGCTGTCCTAATATATCATTCCATTCGACTCCCAGAGACGGATCCTCAGCATTAAGCATTTGAAAGATATTTAAAACCTCCTTAGGATTAATATCTGTGTCATATTTTACTACTGACTGTAATACGGGTTTCAATGAAAAATCCACGAAATCATCGCATATTCCCAGACCCTCTCCCACATATGCACCGTCAATTCCTGTCAATACACCATATTCTCCTGCCGAAAGACAGCCTGCAGGAGTAAAGGCAGAGCCGCTGCTTATTTTTATTTGATTGATTTTTTCTTCAATTGTTTCATCGTCATAGCTATGCAGAATTGTATCCTTTGTTTTAATCTTTCCTGAGGTTACTTTTATATATGTCAGCTTATTATTGTTTTCATCATGCTTTATTTTGTAAACTAATGCTCCGAATTCTTTATCAGATAAATAATCAGTTTGAACAAAGCTGTCAATGAAATCCAAAAGGTAGTTTATACCTATGTTTTTTAAGCCTGAGCCGCATAAACAAGGAAACATGGTGCAGGATAAGAACTGCTTCTTTATGCTTTCGTTAAGCTCTTCAAAGGTCAGGCTGTCATTATTTAAATATTTTTCCAATAAAAAATCATCACGTTCAGACAGAAATTCAATAATGCTTGGATTATAGCTATTTTCCCAAAATAATGGTACAACAGAAGTAAATACTTCACCGACCTCGGGTTTTGCAAAAATACAAATATCTTTTGTAAAATTAATGGCAATGTCGTCAGATACCTTATCAAAATCAGCACCGGTACGGTCAAGCTTATTGATAAAAAATATAGTCGGGATATTGTATTGTCTCGATAATCTCCAAACCGTTTCAGTATGGCCTTGTATACCTTCAACTGCAGATAAAATAATTACTGCACAATCAAGGATTTTTAATGAGCGCTCCATTTCAGAAGAGAAATCTACGTGTCCCGGAGTATCTATTATATGAATTTCAGAGTTCTTATATTTTAAAGAGGCTTGATCTGAAAAAACGGTTATTCCTCTTTCTCTTTCAATTGTGTGATAATCAAGCAGTGTATTTTTAGAATCTACTCTGCCGACCTGTCTTATGGCATTTGTATTATATAGTATTTGTTCTATTAATGTTGTTTTCCCTGCATCAACGTGGGCAACAATTCCTATTGTCTTATTCATTTTGTACCTCTTATATAATTTTTTCTATTATACAATTATTATCTCAGGGTTTCAATAAATATATGATTAATAATAATTTAATAAGCCTTCAATCAAGGATAACTCTTGATTGAAGGCTTTTATATGTCTTTTTTCTGAAGGAGCTTAATAAATATTTCTGCAATATTCGGATCAAACTGAGTTCCGATTCCCTTCTTTATTTCAGAAATTGCAGCTTCCTTACAAAGTGATTTTAAATACGGTCTTTCGCTTACCATTGCATCATAAGAGTCTGCAACTGCTATAATCCTTGCCTGTAATGAAATTTCCTCACCCTTAAGTCCCTTGGGATATCCCTTTCCATCCCACCTTTCATGATGCTCAAGAATATATATTGCCATTTCTGAAAATTCATTTGAAGAAATAAGAATTCTATAGCCTATTTCCGGATGCCTCTTTATTTCTTTCCACTCATCAGCAGTAAGACCTTGGGGTTTATTAAGTATTTTCTCGTCAATTCCCATTTTACCGATATCATGCATAAGCCCGGCTATTCTGATTTTGTTTACATTATCCTTATCAAAATTCATTTCGAGTGCAATTTCTTCGCATAAAATGCTGACCCTCTTTGAATGAAGCATCTCTCGATTGCTTTTTTCGTATAATGCATTCATAATCAATTCAATTGTTTTGTTTCTTATGCTGCTTCTTTCATAAAGCTTGTGCCTGTACATATGATCTTCGGCAATTTTGAAAACCTCTTGAACATTTTCATGCTCAAAGTTTTTTGTTCCGTAACCGAAGGAAATTGATATATTTACGGCACAAATTTTTTCTTCTATTAAAATGCCTTTGATGCGGTTAATAATTTGTTCTGCGCCTGAAGCATCTGTTTTAGGCAGAATTATAACAAATTCATCTCCGCCGAGTCTGGCAATTATATCATCACCTCTGCATACACTCCTAATTACCTCGGATACCTTTTTAAGCAGTTCGTCACCCATATCATGACCGAATGAATCATTGATAAGCTTTAAACCGTTCACATCGGCAAGTAATAAAGTTAAAGGAAGATTTCTCTTTTTATCGATTCTATTGAGTTCTTCTTCATAATATCTGCGATTGTATAATCCTGTCAGCTGATCATGGTAGCTAAGATACAGAATTTCCTCATGTTTTTTCTTTTTTTCTGAGCAATCTCTGAAAACTAACACTATTCCTACAATTTTTCCGTCATCCTGAATTATTGGCGCGGCACTGTTTTCAATTGATATTTCAGTGCCGTTTTTAGAAATCAATATAGAGTTTCCGTTAATTTTATACGTACTTCCTACTTTAAGCATCATATCGACTATATTATCATTTTTAACTCGTGTTTGCTCATTTAGTGTATTAAATATTATTTTGAAGGAGTTTCCCTTTGCTTCCTCCTGTGTCCAGCCTGTTAACAATTGAGCTGCTTTATTTAAAAAAACAACATTACCACTTATGTCAGTGGAAATTACACCATCTGCAACGGACAAAAGGGTTGTTTCCAAAAGTTTTTTTTCATTTGCAAGAGCAGCTTCAAGCTTTTTACGTTCTGTAATATCAGTATGTGTTCCGCTTATTAAATGTGGTTTACCATCATTTGTCCATGTAATAACCTTACCTCTGTCATGAATCCAGACCCAGCTCCCATCCTTATGTCTCATACGGTATTCGTCATTGTAATATTCCAATTTCTTATTAAAAATCAAATCATCCTGAGTTTCGGTATCTTTTAAATCATCAGGGTGGAGAAACCTTTTCCACGTATCTATAGTAATCGGGTATAATTCTTCAAGGGTATAGCCGAAAATATTAGCCCAACGCTCATTATGAATAACCTCACCGGTTTGAATATTCCATTCCCATGTACCTACATTAGTACCTTCAATGATGTTTTCCATTCTTAAGCGATTTTCTTCCAATTCAATTAACTGCAGTTTTTCTTTTGTTATATCACTTATATAAGTTACAAAATAATATTTTTCGGGGGAATAAACATTTATTCTGTACCATTTATTCATAGGCTTGACATATTGCTCAAATTCTCTCTTACCGCCTTTCAATGCAATATCTCCGTAAAAGTCGATCCAGTTAAATTCACTGCTGCCTGCAATCTCCGGCAGCACATCCGAAAAGCTTTTACCTATAATGTCAGAGCCCTTTAAGCCTGTAAAAGCTTCATATGCAGGATTTATTTCGATAAATTCAAAATTACAGGGAATATCGTCAGTACTGTAAATAATTCTATGATATGCATAGCCTATCGGTGATTTTTCAATTAAATGTTTGTAAAAGTTATCATTCATATTATTTGCTTCATTGTATAAACAATAAAATATACAAAGCTTTATAAGTAAAGCTTTGTTGCTAAACGAATGTTTACAACGATTTTCCTTTCTGATTTAAATAACTTAAGAATTCTTATATTGAGTTGAATACAAGATTAATATGAGTTATTTACTAACAATATTTTCTGACATTATGCAAGTTTCATTTTATATTATTATGCAAAAAATGTCAATATTTAAGTTAGACCAATAGATATTAAAACACTTGATTAATTATTAAGTGAGTACGCATTAAAATTATTGATAAATACAACACAGAAGTATATAATAGATAAAAATGTTCACAATTACTCAAGGAGATGTAAATGAGAAATATAAAAATGATTTTGGAGTATGACGGTGCAAGATATAAGGGCTGGCAGAAGCAAACAGATGATGTCAATACCATTCAGGGTAAATTAGAAAATATATTAGCCAAAATGACAGGCGAAGAAGTTCAATTAATCGGCTGCGGAAGAACAGATGCAGGTGTTCATGCTTTAAGCTATACGGCTAATTTTCATACGGAAAACAAAATGAATGTAAATGAAATGATTATATTTTTAAATGACAATTTACCTGATGATATTGCAGTTAAATCAATAAAGGATGCAAGTGAAAGATTTCATTCAAGATATAATATTTTATCGAAAACCTATATATATAGAATAAATAATACCGGATTCAAAAATGTTTTTGACAGAAGATATATACACGATATAAAAGAAAGTTTAAACGTAGAAGTAATGAGACAATGTGCTGATATATTGACAGGAACTCATGATTTCCAAAGCTTCACTACTTTAAAATCCAAAACCAAATCAACAATCAGGACCATTAATTATATAAATATAATTGAAACAAAAGGAATCCTGGAGATAGAGATTAACGGTAACGGCTTCCTTTGGAATATGGTAAGAATAATAATGGGAACCTTAATAGAAGCCGGTAAGGGTAACCTTACCCCTAAGGAAGCAGAAAATATACTAAATTTGAAAAAAAGGTCTGAAGCAGGTCCTATGGTCCCCCCAAAAGCTTTGTTTTTAAAGGATGTTGAATATTAAGAAAATTAAAAAGCCATGAGTATTTTAATTTATACTCATGGCTTTGATTTTTTGGCGAAGAGGACACAGTCACCCTAAAAACTGCATATCAACTATTTTAGCCTTCCAGGATAGTACCGTCTGTAGATATTATTTTGTAATTCCAAGGTATCATTTTACCTGAATTCAACAGTGCATTTTTAACGGCATTAACAATACCTGAACAACAAGGTACCTCCATTCTTAAAACGGTAATACTCTTAATATCATTATTCTTTAATATAGCAGTCAGCTTTTCGGAATAATCTACATTATCAAGCTTAGGACAGCCGATAAGTGTTATTTTACCCTTCATGAAATCTCTGTGAATATTGGCATAAGCAAAGGCAGTACAATCGGCAGCAACCAGTATATGGGCTTTATCAAAGTAAGGTGCTGTTGTAGATACCAGCTTTATCTGTACTGGCCATTGTCTCAGCTCACTTTCGATTTCAACTCTTTCTGAGATGTTTTGTTCGGCAGCAGGTTTATTGTGCTTAATTTCCTTTGCATGATGACCGGGACATCCGCATGGCAAAGGCTCAGCTACTGCATTTTTTCTTTCATTCATGCGTTTTTCCACCAGCTCCTTATTAAATTCTTCGGCATCTCTTTCAATTATTTCAATTGCATCTACGGGGCACTGAGGAAGGCAATCACCTAAACCGTCACAATAAGAATCTGATATCAAAACCGCCTTACCATTGATTAATTCCAAAGCGCCTTCATGGCAGGCATCTACACATAGACCGCAGCCGTTGCATTTATTTTCATTTATTTTAACGATTTTTCTTTTCATATAATATCTCCTCGTATAAATTTCTTTACATTCTTGTTTTATTATAATAAAATCTAAATATAAAGTATGTAACAAATGTTACTTAGTATAGGAGAGCTATATGGAAAAACTAATCGAAAAAATTGATGATAATCAATTGTTCTATGGATTAAATCAAGAAGAAATTGCAAAAATTTTCTCTTGCTGCCAGGCAAAAATACAAAAATATAAAGATAATCAGGTGGTATTTGAAAAGGGAGATACAATTAATCATATGGGTATTGTATTATCGGGAGAACTTAATCTTGTTTCTCAAAAGTTCAACGGAAGCAGAGTAATTGTAACAGCATTGGGTATCAATGATCTGTTTGGAGAAGCATTAATATTTTCTACGGAAAAAACGTCGCCCTATGACCTGGTCAGCAAAGGGGAAAGCAGTGCGCTTTTGATTCCGAAATTATTTTTTATCAATGTATGTCCGCACAGCTGCAGCTTTCATAAAACCTTAATCAGCAATATGCTTTCTATTTTATCAGATAAAATATATATGCTAAATAACAAAATGAGAATACTTAATGCTGAGACGATTAAAGGAAAAATTGCCGCTTACTTGTTGTCGATTTATAAAAAAAATAATAAATTCATATTTGATATGCCTATGAAAAGGCAAGAACTATCGGAATTTTTAGGCGTAACGAGGCCATCCTTATCCAGAGAGCTGTCTAATATGCAAAATGAAGGTATTATAGACGTATACAAATCATCTGTTAAAATATTAAATCTGGAAAGATTATACGAACTGTCAGAGTAATTTTTATATAATCGGAAGGGAAAAGAATATTAATAATTTATGTTCTAATAAGGTATTGACAATTAATAATAGTAAAATTATAATACTT